>DAONGQ010000001.1:0-22949 GCA_035404205.1 Candidatus Paceibacterota bacterium
GTGACGCGCTCTAACCAACTGAGCTATATGCCCAAAAAGGAAACAACTAACTGGGTCATGATGGCCTCGTCATTACCCACCGTGGCGGGCGCTGCTCTAACCTCCGCCAGCCGGCGGATGAGCTATATGCCCAAAAAGGAAACAACTAACCGCACTCTTGATGGCCTCGTCATTACCCACCGTGGCGGGCGCTGCTCTAACCAACTGAGCTATATGCCCAAAAAAAGAAACAACTAACCGCACTCTTGATGGCCTCGTCATTACCCGTCCGCCACGGCGGACGGGCGCTGCTCTAACCTCCGCCATCCGCCCAATCGGCGGAGGCGGATGAGCTATATGCCCAAAAATTCAAAAGCACACTAATATAACAAATTTTAAAAAAAATTACCAGATAAGTTTATTTGCCAAATTGAGGAAAACTTGTTTTGAACTGGTCCAATTTATTCAAATCAAATCTTGTGTTATCAACCGGGATATTTTTTTTCGGGAACCCGACCAGCTGCCAAGACTTACCCACTAAAAAAAATAAAGCATAACCAATTACCCCCAAGAGCAAAACAATTAGCGCTAGCGAGGTGATTAAATACTTCAAATCTCCCTGATTTATTTTGTTTGCTGAATTAATTGGCATTTTTATCATTTACATAAATCTTACCGTTAGCATTCATCAGATACATCCCCCTGTTTATGTTGTTGAGCGCCCCCTCATCTTGTTTATCAATATTAAAAGAATCTAGTTTAATAAAATAAGGCAAATCGGACAGGTCGGCTAGGAACTGTTTAATATTGGGTAAATTGCCGGTTAAACTGAGGCGAAAACTTTGGCTTGCCGGCTCATTACCAGAGGCAGGGTTCAATATTTCAAAACTGATAGTAGTCAATACCTGCGAAGACTTTCCTAAGTCTTGGATACGAGCCTGAACATTAATTAAGTCGTCTGGCGTCGGCAATAAATTATTCAAAGCATTGCTATCAACTATTATGTTTTTTTTCTGGTCTAATAATAAATTATAAGTTTTTAGAAAGGCTTGGTCTAGGAGAGCCTGAGTTCTTATGGTTTCCACTTTGTTGGCCAATTTATCAGCATCTTTGGACACAAAAAAAATAACTAGAATACATACTACCAGAATAAGGACGCCTATGCCAACTATTTTGATTATTTTTTTCTTATATTCGTCATTCATGCCATTGTTTTTTAGGGTTTTTCTAGGATATAATATATCTGACTATTCCTTCATTATAATGGCTATTATTTTTTTTATCAACCTATGAGCGACGCTCCGTTGCTTCATGCCCTAAATATTATTCTGGGAGAACAACGCCTCAAGTTGTTAACTTGGGTGCTTAAGGATAAATTAACCCTGAATGATTGTTGGCTTAATCTGGCCGAACTCACCAAGGACAGCGGAATGGAAAGCAAGAAAGCTCTCTTCCCTATTGACAAAGAATACTCCAAACTAGCAGATACTCATATTGAACTCACTACAATAAATGATCCTAATTATCCGTCTTATTTAAAAGAAATCCCCTTTCCGCCTTTGGGTCTTTATACCCAAGGATTACCATTGCCACAAAATTTTAATTTGAACTTAGCTATAGTTGGTACCAGAAAAATGTCTGCTTATGGCGAAACTATTATCAAAAAATTTGTTCCCGCCCTTGCCAAAAACCATATTAATATCATAAGCGGTTTGGCTTTGGGAGTTGATTCATACGCTCACCGTGAAACTTTAAAGTCTAATGGCTACACTGTAGCCGTACTCGGTTCCGGTTTGCATGGTATTGCCCCTCTTACCAACACCTCTCTAGCAGAAGAGATTATCGCCCAAGGCACAATCGTCTCAGAGTTTCCTCCCAACGCACCACCTTTAGCTTATCATTTTCCCTTAAGAAATAGAATTATTAGTGGTTTAAGTCGCGCCATTTTGGTAATTGAAGCTCCACTAAAAAGCGGTTCGCTTATTACTGCTAAATACGGATTAGACCAAAATAGGGATATTTTGGCCGTACCCGGTTCCATTTTCGATCTCAATAGCGTCGGCGTAAACAATTTAATTGCTCAGGGCGCTAAACCAATAAGACAAGTAGAGGATATCTTTGAAGCCTTTGGCCTAAACAATGCTTGCCCCCCAACAGATTGCACCGATATAAAACTGTCTTCTGAGGAGGGGCTTGTTTTAAATATTATTAAAGACAACCGCCCCTGTCATGTTGACAAAATAGCCACTCTCGCTAAACTAAGGCCAGCTTGTGTTTTAGCTACCACGACATTATTAGAGCTCAAAGGCCTAATCAATGATGCTGGTAATGGTTATTTTTATTTAAATACGCCCTAGAATTTATCTTACCAAATAAAACATGGAGAAAACACTTATTATTGTAGAATCTCCTACTAAGGCCAAAACTATAGAATCTTTTTTAAACAAACAAAAAAAGACTTTTACGGTTGTTGCCTCTAAGGGTCATGTAAGAGATTTACCCAAAAGCAAATTGGGAGTTGATGTAGAAAATAACTTTGCTCCCCAATATATCATTCCCACTAAGGCCAAAAAGACAGTGGCTGAACTCAAAAAATTAGCTGCCCAATCCCCTCGCATTATTCTAGCCACAGATGAAGACCGCGAAGGTGAGGCGATTGCTTGGCATATTAAATATATTTTAGACAATGACACCGCCACCAAAAAAGAACGTCCTGAAATTGAAAGGATTACTTTTCACGAAATTACTGCCTCTGCCATTGAAACAGCTTTAAATAACCCTAGAGATATTGATCTTCATCTCGTAGATGCTCAGCAAGCCCGCAGAGTTTTGGATCGTTTAGTGGGTTATAATTTATCCCCCTTCTTATGGAAAAAAATTATGAAAGGGCTATCAGCTGGCAGGGTGCAATCAGCAGCCTTAAAAATTATTGTCGACAGGGAAAGAGAAATTAAGGCTTTTGAAATTAAACCCTACTATTTAGTTTTAGGCACTTTTGCGGCTAAAAAAGTTTATCCATTTAAAGGTGAACTCAATAAAATTAATACCACCAAAGTTACTCGAGATACTTTTAAAAGCCTAGAGGAAGCAAATAAGATAGCCAATGAAGCAAGAACTGGTTTAGCTAAAATCACTGGGCTAAAGCCTTCACAGCTGAATAAACATCCCTACCCCCCATTTACTACATCTACCCTGCAACAAGGCGCCTGGAATCGACTCCATTTTTCTGCCAAGAAAACCATGAGCTTGGCCCAAGAATTGTATGAAGGCATTTCGCTCAATGGGAAACTGACTGGCTTGATTACCTACATGCGCACTGATTCTTTAAATATTTCTAAATTAGCCCAACAAGCAGCTGAAGATTATCTAATAAAAACTTATGGCAATGCTTATAGCGTAAAAGGCGGGCGTTTTTATAAAAATAAGGCTAAATTGGCGCAAGAGGCTCATGAAGCCATCAGACCCACCAACCCTCAGCTAACACCTACAGACCTCAAAGATTCTCTTTCTCCGGACCAATATAAGCTCTACAGCCTCATTTGGAATCGTTTCCTGATGTCGCAAATGCCTGACGCTGTTTATACTAATGTTACCTTGGAAATAACTATCACCAATACTAATAAATTTGTTTTTAATAGCGCCTTAAAGCATTTAGATTTTGACGGTTATCTAAGGCTAGAAAACAACAATACCGAAGAAGATAATTTTTTACCCACTGATTGGCCTAACATTTTTAAAATTCAATCTAATCTAGATATCCAAAAAATTGAAGTCAGCGAGCATCAAACCGAACCGCCGGCTCGATATAATGAAGCCTCTCTCATAAAGACATTAGAAGAATATGGCATTGGTCGCCCCTCTACTTATGCGCCTATTATCGCTACCTTGGAAAATCGTTACTATATGGAAAAGAATAATCGTGCTTTTATTCCCACCCCTTTGGGTATTCAGGTTTGTGAAATGCTAGAAATTAATTTTCCCCAAATTGTCGACCTTAATTTTACCGCTACCATAGAAAATAATTTTGATGATATCGCCGAAAACAAAATCGATTGGGTAAAGGTCATCAGAGACTTTTACGAACCCTTTAAAGCTAACTTGGATGAAAAATATAATAGCGTTGTTAAGATTGATACCACAGAGAAAACTGATGAAATTTGCGACAAATGCGGCTCACCTATGGTTATTCGTACTGGTCGTTTTGGAAAATTTCTAGCTTGTTCTAACTTCCCCAAATGTAAAAACACTAAAACCCTCAAACAGAATCAACTTAATATTAAATGCCCCAAATGCCAAATTGGAGAGGTGGTCATACGCCATAGCAAGAAGGGCAAATCTTTTTATGGCTGTTCTCGTTACCCTGACTGCGACTTTATTTCTAACTATAAACCAACAGGGGAAAAATGCCCTGAGTGCGGTTACCCTTTGACAAGCTACAAGTTAAAAAACGGCAGCACTGTTATTAAATGTAGCAATCGCCATTGCAAATATAAAAGCACTAACGAAAAAGAGCTTTAAGGGCTCTTTTTTCAAAAGTATTTTTTTGTTATTTATTTTCTCCTTTGCGAACCTCTTCCTGAATTTTCTTCTTCACTGTCGCCATTTTTACAAAATTCACCCATGAAGAAGATGGCTTTTTCCCTTTTTTGGTAATAATTTCCACCACGTCTCCCGACTGCAGTTTTGAATCTAGAGCTACCATATTGCCATTGACCCTTGCCCCCATACAGGAATTGCCAACATCGTTATGGATACAATAAGCAAAATCAACAGGGGTAGCTCCTTCTGGCATATCAATTACGTCCCCTTTGGGTGTGAGAGCAAAAATTCTATCAGAAAAAAAATCTATTTTAAGCGACTCTAGAAATTGTGAACTATCAGTAAAAGATTGCTGCCATTTTTGCAGTTGTGAAACCCAAGCTATCTTAGAAAGAGCCTTAAAATCAATTTTGCCTCCCTTTTTATAGGATTTTTTCCTTTTATTTTCTCCATAAAACCAATGAGCGGCGATACCATATTCAGCTGCCTGATGCATAGCTTCCGTCCTAATCTGCACTTCAATAATTTGTCCTTCGTCGGCAATAACAGTGGTATGAATACTTTGATAACCGTTGGGCTTGGGCAAAGCGATATAGTCCTTAAAACGCGTTGGCAAAGGTTTCCATAAATGATGAATTAAACCTAGGGCCGTATAACAATCTTCGGGAGTGTCTAAAATCACTCTTAAGGCGACCAAATCATAAACCCGGTTTATATCCATATCCTCCTTGCGTAATTTACGCCAAACGCTAAAAAGATGTTTAGCTCTAAACTGAATCTCTCTTACTTTGACTCCATTCGTTTCCAAATATTTTTTCAACTCAGGCGCAGTTTTAATAAGAAAGTTCTCCTTCTCTTTATATTTTTTGCCTATTAGTTGCTGAACTAAACGATATTCCTTAGGAAACACATAGGGAAAGGCTAAATCTTCTAACTGAGCCCCTACTACCCCTATGCCTAATCTATAAGCAATGGAAGCATAAATATCGAGTGTTTCTTTAGCTATTCTGAGTTGTTTCTCTTTGGGTAACACCCAAAGGGTTTTCATATTATCTAATCGATCGGCAAACTTTATAATTACCACTCTAATATCTTGAGCCATGGCCAAAATCATGTTTCTGAAATTCTCTGCTTGCTTGTCCTCTTCTGAAACATTCTTATACTTTAGGCCACCTACTTTGCTAACACCTTTAACCAAAAAAGCGATTTCTGGACCAAACTGTTTTCTCAACATTTCTATGTCAACAGCCGTATCCTCTATGGTATCATGGAGAAGCCCAGCTGCAATAGTAGGCATATCCATTTTTAAAGTAGTTAACTCTAAGGCAGTGCGCAAGGGATGGCAAATATAAGCTTCCCCCGTTTTCCTTGTTTGGTTGGCATGAGCGGACACGGCAAAATTATAAACTTCCTCTAAAAAATCCAAGTCTTCTTGGGATAAATAATCAAGATGTTTAATTAAATCTTTATACAGTTCTTCTTTTGTTTTTGTGGGCGCAGACATAGGATTCAATAATGTCTAATTTTTAATGACCAATGTCCAAACTGCAGCCACATTCCAGACTCTAAAGCCAAGAATATTTTACACTGTTCCAAATTCTGGCAAATCGGCTCCAGTTTTATTAATAGGTTCGGATAGTTGAACATTTGGAGATGCTTGCTCCGCTAAAGCATCCTTATTGGCTAAAAGGGTTTTAAGAATTGTTTCTAATTCGTCTTTGCTATAAAACTTAATGGCAATTTCCCCCTGTTCTCCTTTTTTCTTGAAATCGACTCTTGTCTTAAAAATATTTTCCAAGAGTTCTTTCAATTGCAAGTCAGAATTATTCATGGAAGCAGACATTCTATTGCCTCTTGTTTTCTGGCTCAACATTTCTGGGCTCAGGTAAGATTTGGCAATTTCTTCGGCTTCCCTGCCAGAAATATTCTTCGACAAAATAATTCCTAAAAGAGCTCTTCTTTTTTCAGGGTTGGGTAAGAGCAGAATAGCGCGTGCATGACCCTCATTAATCTTCCCCTCTTCCATGGCTTTTTGAGCTTCATAAGGGAGTTGCAAAAGCCTGAGAATATTGGCTACATATTCACGACTTTTACCCATCTTGGTAGCCACCGCCTGCTGAGATAAGCCAAACTCATTCATAAGTCTAGTGAATGCCCGCGCTTTGCTGATAGAATTTAAATCTTCTCTTTGAATATTTTCTATTAGTGCTAACTCTAGTTTTAGTTTCTCATCTAAACTTTCCTTGATAATAACAGGCACCGTCTTCAAACCTAAAAGCTTAGAGGCTCTTAATCTTCTTTCTCCAGAAATCAATTGATAGTGAACTTTAGTACCGTTTTCCGTTTCTTCTTCCTGTCGGCTCACTACCAGAGGCTCCAAAATACCGTATTCTTTAATAGAAGAAGCTAATTCCCATAAACTCTCGTTATTAAAATCTTGACGAGGCTGTTGAGTATTAGGAATAATCTTATCTACCTCGATTTGGAATATTTTACCTTTAATATCGCTAAAGTCTTGTTTAGAATCGACTGAAGAAGTAGGGTTATGATTTAAGGAGATATCTTCGTTTGGCAATGATTGAATGGGGTCCAAATCTAGAGGAGATAAAGGCGAAGCAGATTCAAATTTTTGCCTGGAGTTAGCTTCCTCGCCAGGAACATTGTTTTTTATCTCGGATAAATTTGGCGCTATTGAGGAAATAGTTTCCTCGTGTTCCTCTGAGCCATTAGCCGTAATGTGATTAGAATGGCCTGCAAAAGAAGCATCGGAGTAACCTTCCTGAGAATCTAGAGAAGAAAGAGAGCTGAAATCAAAAACATTATTATCAAATTTTATATCAACATCATTTTTGTCGTTATGGTCTACGTCATCCTCCAAAAAAATAGGCGACACATAAGAATTGGCGATAGTGGGAGTATCTATAGAAGAAGGAGGGGTTAGTACCTTTCCTTGGTTTGCCCCGATTGTATCGGTAGAATCTAGTTCTTTTTTGCCAAACATCATTGTGCTAGCAGGGTCATTAAATATTGGCGCGGAGGTTTGTCCTGAGCCTGCCGAAGGAACTTGTCCTGAGCTTGCCGAAGGATGCATTTTATTGGGAATTAAAGACTGCAGTCCTCTTCCGAGACCTCCATTGTCTAAATAATTGGTTCCGTTTATATTACCGTTTGAGTAGTCGTCCATGAGCAAAAATAATTTTCAATTTACAATTTACGAATTTACTAAATAATTTCGATTATACTTGGCTACGTTTTTCAATTTCTTGCTTAGCTTATTAAATTTAGTTGCCCTCCATTCTTGCAATAAATTCTTGAGCCAGCTGCCTAAAAGCTTGAGCGCCATCAGATAATGGCCTATATTGAAAAATAGTTTTCCCAAAACTTGGAGCTTCTGCCAACTGTACTTGGCGAGGTATTTCGGTGTTAAAAACAAACCCTGAAAAGTTGCGTCTTATGTCTTTAGCAACCATCTGGTCTAGTTTGTTCCTCTTGTCATACATAGTTAAAACTACGCCCAAAATTTCTAAGTTGTGTCCCAGATTTTCCTTAATAAGATCCAAAGATTTTTTTATTTGGGCCAAGCCCTCCAGCGCATAATATTGAGTTTGCGCAGGAATCAAAATATAATCAGAGGCCATGAGCCCATTCAAGTTGGTAATATTTAGTGATGGTGGCAAATCAATTAATATATAATCGTACAACTTCAAAAGAGGCTCAATAATCAATTTCAAATGAGCTTCCCTGCTTTCGGTATTTAAAAGCTCAATCTGCGCGCCAGCTAAATCTTGATTAGATGGGATTAGGTCATAATTTAGCATTCCCGTTGATTTGATACAACGGAGAAGAGACCCTGCATTCCAGAGTAGAGTATAAACGGTGTCCTTTTGCTCTTCTGGCACAAGTCCCAAGCCTGATGTCGCATTAGCCTGAGGGTCCAAGTCTATAAGGAGAACTGTTTTCCCCAAGACACTTAAATAGGCTCCTAGGTTTATCGCTAAGGTAGTTTTTCCGACTCCCCCTTTTTGATTACAGATAGCAACAACTTTAGCCATTAGTTATTTATTACCGTCATACTATAACATAAAAACTCGCCCCAGGCGAGTAATCATAAATAACTATAAAAAGTGCCGAGGGAGGGACTCGAACCCTCATGAGGGAAACCTCGCAGGATTTTGAGTCCTGTGCGTCTACCGATTCCGCCACCTCGGCTAAAATTTGCCACTACTATAGCTTATAAACGGCACCTCTGTCAAAACTAAACTAATAAGAATTTTCCAAAAGTTTCAAAAGATTAACATATATCATAGAGACTGTGATGGGGCCAATTCCTCCTGGAACAGGAGTGATTTGGCAATCAGTTTTTTCTAGGCTAAGGACATCACAATCTCCACAAGGTTTACCATCCTTATGGGCATACGAAGCATCTAGGATAATGGACCCGCTTTTGACATTATTTTTATTAATTAAACCCGGCTGCCCCACCCCCGTGACAATGATGTCTGCTTCTTTTAGATAATGGCTTGCATCAACAGTTTTGCTGTTAAGAATACTCACCGTCGCCCCTTGGTTAATCGCCCAAATCGCAGTCGGTTTTCCCACCAAATTTCCTCTGCCCATCACCACCACATTTTTTCCTCTTAAATCGATTTTTAAACTAGCTAAAATGCAAGCGCAGGCAGCCGTCACTGGCGGTAATATGATATTGCTACCGTTATACAATTTACCCAAATTTTTCTCGCAGAGAGAATCTACATCTTTGTTGGATGGGATAGCATTTAAAACACTCCTAACATTTATTCTCTCGGGCAATGGTAATTGCACTATTATGCCCTTAACGGCCGGCATCCTGCCAATCAGAGCTATTTCTTTTCTTAATTTCTCGGTGGTGATGTTTGCCGGATAACGATAAATTTTAAAACCAATTCCCAGTCTTTGGGCCATCTGCCATTTTTTCCGAATGAATATATTCGTGGCAGAATCGTCGCCCAAAACCACTACGGCGATTTTAATAACTACGCCTTTATGTAGATTCCTAAAAGAAACTAATTTAGTTTTAGTTTCCGCTTCCAGTTCTTGAGCTATCTTTTTCCCGTCAATAAGTTGCATGAAATATTAATTTACAAATTTACAATTTACTAAATAATTTACACTACTTGGATAGCCTTCCCTCCTTGGAACTGTCAACGATTTTCGAGAGTATCAGCACTATCTCCTGACACTCTTTCCATAGCTTACAACAGACAGTGGAGTGTTCTGAATGAACTATCGATAGTATTTATTGGATGACGAGAGGCGTATTGGTGGGGTTATTCCTTAGTTGCTGGCAAAATAAAATAATACTCTCACCAAATTTTTCTGTTCTTTCCTCCAGATTGTAATCCATGAACGCTCTGCGTAAATTAGAGTTTATTTGAAAATTGAAAATTGGTAAATTGAAAATTGATGTATCCTAAAACTCGTATGTCACTCCTTTCTCTACTAATTGTACATTGGGAGCAATCTTTTTAAATTCCTCCGGATATTCAGTGTGAATAGGAATAACTAATTTAGGCTTAAGGATATCCATCACTTCCCCTAATTCCAAGCCAGAGATATGCCCAGAAGCATGGGCTCGCACGGGGTCGCTCATGCCAAAAAAGTGTATCCAATTATTAAAGCGTTCTTCCGAAATGGCCATTTCTTCACTGTGCGGTTCGGTACTAGCCCTAAAGAACATACTTCCCTTTTCCGGTTTCAAATCTATCAGTTCCTGGATTTGATAAAAACCTAACCCCAAAAGATAGTGGTTTTGGTTTTCTCTAATTTCTTCTGCGCTAACCACACAAATATCTTTATTCTGTTGGAGTAATTCTTTTTCCCAATCGCTATAAACCGTTTTCAGCCGATGGTAGATTAAAACATTATCTAGGCTGCAAGGCAAGAGCTGCTTTTCCCTCAGGTAATTCAAATAATAATAATTATTAGCGGGAATAGCAAAACTTCTTTGAACCGCTTGAGCTAATTTAGAAAGGGTGGCGAAACGGCTGACATCGGCAATAGAATAATCTGTGGCTACCAAGCCCTGAGCGCTTTTGATTAATTCATAAGCTTCTTTATAGACTTCATCTTCACCAATTTTATTTTCTGATTTAATTCTTGTGCCCTCGCAAAGGAAGATATCTATTTTTTCTTTGGCAAGAGCAGCTAGACTCTCTCTTACTATTTTTTCTCTTTCTCCATAAAGCCTAAAATCCCCCGAGTACAGCAAATTACCTGCGCTGGTTCTGATAAGAAACATCATGGCTCCCGGCACCGAATGGTCCATAGCATAAGGAGTAATTTCTAAGTTTTTAATTTTAAAAGTTTGCCCAGGCATTACCGCCCTAATGTCTCTTTGTTTCACAGCGCTATTTTTATGACCTAACCCCCTGGTTTTGAAGGTAACAATTTCATTTTCCAAATTAGCTGGTCTTACCACCGAAAAAGCTTCTATTACTGACTTAGTCTCTCCAGAAGTATAAACAGGAATCCTCTCGTCTAAAAAAGAAACGTCGGCTACGTGGTCCATATGCCCATGGGATAAAAGTAATCCATCTATCGCAGGCTCTTTATGGAGAGCGAAAGGCAAATTATTTTCCGCTTCGAGCATATGTAAAAAATCTAGCCTATAAATACCTTCCATTTGGGGTATCAAGCCCAACGATAAAAAATCATGGATGCCATGATAAGCTCGAGGCTGCAGAAACTCTTCAAAGTACTTACCCGCCTCTTTATAGCTTTTACCGAAATCTAAAAACAATCTGGTCCCCTTATCTTCCAGTAAAATCTTATTCCCGCCGATTTCGTTAATACCGCCATGAAAGGTTAATTTCATGAATACTGAAGATTGATTAATAAGGCAATGGAAACTGCCGACACAATTTTTTTACTTCTTTATTTATTAACGCTGGCTCAGTTTTGGTAATGAGAACCTCCTTGAACCAATACGCAATAAGTTTCATTTCTTTTTCACCTAACCCTCGGCTAGTGAGCGCGGGCGTGCCTAGTCTTAAGCCAGTAGGATTAAAGGGCTTCGTATCGAAAGGCAAAGAGTTTCTATTAGCCAATATACCGGCATTTTCTAAAAGCATTTCCGCTGTTTTGCCGTCAAGATGGATAGGATTTAAGTCGATGAGCATCAAATGATTATCTGTGCCGCCAGTCAATAGCGTAAAACCGTTTTTTTGCAGTTCTCGAGCCAAAACTTTGGCGTTCTTTAAGATTCCTTTTGCGTATTTCTTAAAGCCAGGCTTTTTATCTAAATAAAAAGTTAAGGCTTTGGCCGCTGTAATATTATCGTGGGGTCCTCCTTGCAAACCAGGGAAAACTGCTTTATCTATCAAAGGCATTAAATCTGTGCGAGCAAAAATAACGGCTCCACGAGGACCTCTTAATGTTTTATGGGTAGTCATCATAACCACATCCGCCCAAGGAAAAGGGTTGGAATGCAAGCCAGAAGCCACCAGACCGGCAATATGGGAAATATCAGCCAAATGAAAAGCTCCATATTTTTTAGCGATTTGACCTATTCGCTTAAAATCAATTTCTCGGGGATAGGCAGTATAACCGGAAATAATCAATTTTGGTTTGTGTTGTTGGACTAATTTTTCCAACTCTTCATAATCAATCAAACCAGTAATTTTATTAACACCGTATTGAACAGAATTATAAAATTTCCCAGAGAAATTAACCTTGTGTCCGTGAGTGAGGTGCCCCCCTGAAGCCAAATTCATGCCCATAACAATATCTCCTGATTGGATTAATCCAAAATAAACAGCCATGTTGGCTGGCGAGCCGGAATAGGGCTGAACATTAACCTGCCAATCATTGCCCAAATTAAAAAGTTTTTTCGCTCTTTTTTGCGCTAAAAGTTCAATTTTGTCTATTTCTTTATTACCTGGATAATATCTTTTTCCTGGGTAGCCTTCCGAATATTTATTCATTAAGGGAGTGGCAACTACTGACAATAAAGATAAAGGCGCAATGTTTTCTGAGGGAATCAGGTTCAAAGTATTTTCTTGACGCTCTATCTCTCCCTTAATAAGGGAAGCTAATTCCTTGTCATCTTTTTCTACTACCTTAACTATTTGCTTTGTAAAAGCTTTCATGCCAGTCAGTTTATAAAGTTATAAAGTTTGTAAAACAAATACTAATTCTAACCAAAAACGTAAAATAAATAAATTTCATGTCTAAACCCGCATTGAATAGCGTGACAGGTGAGATGGACTTATTTAAGCCCAATTATCAAATCAAACTGCACTAATTGCTGACCCGGTTGCTCTGTGAACAATTTAGCTGGCATCTCTACGCTGCTAACAAAAGGTTGCTGTTTTATGTAATCCCTAAAACTCAAAGCCTTTTCCCTGGTAGCTGTTATAAAGGTGGCTGTAATTTTTTTATCACTATCCGAGCTAATCATTTTTACGCCTTCTAGACCAACAGCATTATCGGCGCTGAGAGCATCTAATACTGTCTGCCAATTATATCTTTTTTGGTTAAGATTAATGGCTACATCCAAATTCCTGTTAAAGTCATCTGCTTCTTTTTTGAGTAAGGAAGCCTCTTGTCTTTGCGCAGGACTAATATTAACACTAAGATTATTGCTCATCACATTTTTGACTGTAGGCCTGAATAAAATAAAGTCCACGCCAACAAATACGCAAGCCACAAATAACATCACAAAACTTACCGACTTCACCCAAAAAGAAAAATAATTATAATTGCGCGTTTCTTTGTATTTTTCTTCTGTCCCCACTGGCATAAGGCTTACCATAGAATCATTTTCTCGACGAACCAGCCCTCTCAAAGCTGTCCCGATAAGTGTATAGTCATCGCTACTTCTTTGGCGAAGAAAACTTGGTAAAGTTAGGCTAAAAGGTTTGAAACCAAAATCAGCTATCAAATATTGAGAAATCTGCTCATTAAAAACGGCGTTATTACTAAGGATATGAAAGCCATCAATAGTTTGGTTGTAGTGGCTTGCTAGATATGAGATTAACTTGGGAACTTCAAGGCCCAAGTACTTTTTTAACGCTTCCACTGATATATTTTTCTCCTTAGAGTCGTTAAGCATATCAACCCAAGATTCAAATGTTGGCAAAAGCAAAGAATTGTTACCATCGCTAATAGCCATATTTACTCCCTCTGGTTTGAAATTTAAGAGAAGAAAACTGCTATTCTGGGCATTGGTATAGCTGCAAACCAGGCGATTTAACCCCAAAAGATGGAATTCTACTGCCAAAACTTCAAAGCCACTGTCGCCAAAGCATTTTAGGTAAGGGTCAATTTTGGTTTTGGGCGCCAAAGTAATAAAAATTTTTTTATTAACATCCTCTGGAAGTGTCCAATCCTCAAAATCAAAATATGCTTCTTCTAGCTTAATGGGCGATACCAAACTCGTATTCAACCTAATCGCTTCTTGTAAATCTTTTTCGGAAGAAATATTGGGCAAGCTTAAAACATTAGTATAAAAAAGATTAGTATCCAAAGACAGGATTACATAAGTTTTTTCTTCTTTTCTTTGACCAAAATAAGTAGCCCTCGTTTGAGCTAGGATATTAGTTAATAAATCCGGTTTCAATAAATTCCCGCCATTAACTATCCCCTTGGGTAGCCCCACCTGAAAATCAACCCAAGTAGAATTTAGGTCGCTATTAAAGCCCAAACCTTTAATATAGGTATCAGTTAATTCTATACCAACAATTTTTTCTTTGGGCAATAACAATGTTTTGAATTCTTCTAAAGACATTCCTTCTTCTAATCAGTTATTAATCTTGAAAATATAAGACTTGCTTAGTGTATCATAACAAAAACACTTAACTATTTAAAGTCACAAATTGTCTGCGCCAATTACACTGGTGTACAGCACCTACTATCACAATTTGTGCAAGTACCATCTTGAACGCATGAACCGCTGCTACAATGCCAATTATAAATGGTTCTATATTGCCGCCAAGGATAGGCGCCACAAGAGCCATCTCCAGAACATCCGCTCCAGGAAGAGTAAGTAGTTCCGCAACCAGTCCCATTAGATGCTGTACAGCTTTGAATCCCGCCCCCTGGGTCAGTAGCAGACACACAAGACCCAGAGCCGTTGCAAGAATAGGTCGTATAATCACATACCTTTTCTCCGGTGCAACCACCATTCAAAACACAACCTCCACAGTTGCTATACGTCGGGGTACCACAAGTTGTTCCACTGGTACTTCTAGTGCCACAGCTGCAAGAAATAGTTGAGGAGCAGGTTCCACCGCTACAAACATTTTGATTCCCTTCACAAGTTGTATCGCAGGTCCCTCCAGTATAAGAACCAGTACAAGAGCCGCAAGACACACCATCTGTGCTCCTGGTACAGGTGCAAGATTGGGACTCTGAGAGGCAACCAGAAGGGCTACAAGTACGGGTTTGAGTGCCAGTAGCAGATGTTGCGCAAGTTGTAGAATACGAACAACCTGAGCAAGCACTCCATGAACCACAACTGCAAGTTGGTTGCGTAGTACTTGTGGTAGTTGTAGTTGGTACTCCGTTACCTGTGGCTCCATTAGAGATGTTACCCACTGTATCATACGCACAAACGCGGTAATAATAAGTAGTTCCGCCAGTTAAGCTGGTATGGATAGTCGAAGTACCCGAACCTAAATACACCTGGGTGCCGTTAGAACAAGCGGCATTAGGCGCCCCGGTAGTTAAAAAAACGACTTTATAAGTATTAGCAGCTGCCAACCCAGATCCAGTGTCTGAAAAACCAGACCAGGAAAGACTATTTTGATAATTCCCTGGAGTAACTGTCAAAGTTCCATCAGTAGGAACTAATTTATCTTGCCGCACTCTTTTATAATAAATTTGCGAAGCATTGTTTACATTATCCCAAGCAGCATATCGTATATAATTAGTACAATTACTACTAGCGGAACAAGTAAACGAGGTTGATACGCCAGTGGTTCCAGCTGATGGGTTGCAGGAGTTGTTCGTATCTGTGCAATATTTAGTGGTAGATACTCCCGCGCCAGAATCTGTAGGAGCAAGAGTGATTGTAACTGGACTATTAATGGTCCAATTAGAATCATCCCAATTATCTACCACTGTGGGCCCAGTAGCATCCCCTGTTTTTGTAATAGCACTCGCTGAGTTAGCGCCTATGCTATTAGTTAGTCTCATATTGATACTATAAGAAATATTATCTAGGGCAGTTACGCCTGTTTTTGAGCAGGTATAATTTGGTAAGGCGCCAGAAAGGGTTGCCCCAGACCAAGTCGTGCCACCATTGGTAGAATAATCGCAAGAAATAGCGGTATTAGAGCTGGTAAAGGGAGTAGAAATCTGATAAGTAGCTCCTACATAATTGCCATAAGCATAGTTTGACACTGTAACTGCTCCTGCTGTAGGAGGCTGCCCAGGAATAGCTAAAGTTTCTCCGCTCAAAGGACCCTCGCCTATAGCATTTACAGCTGAAACTTTATAATAATAATTAGCATTATCAGTTAAACCTGTATCAGAATAAGAAAGAGTATTGCCCAGGGTAGTTAATAGTGTTTCTCCTCCAGATGTTACCCCTCTATACACTTTGTAGTTACTAATACTGGCTGAATCCGCGCCCATTGGAGCAGACCAGGTAAGATTAACTCCGCCACTAGTAGATCCTGCCCATACGAGATTTTGCGGTGCATTTGGAACAGTCATTTCTTGAACAACACAAGGAGTATCAATTTCTTCTTCTTGGGAATATATTTTAAATTTTAAAGTATCGGCATCACGACTCGCTAAAGCTTTCAAGCTTCTAGTAATACCGCCTTTGATAGCCTTAGTTCTAATGGTATAGACCCCAGTATTGGGAGTATCAGGATAGTAACAAACACCCACAGTAATACCGTCCATTATAGTTGAATAATCCGTCACGCTCGGTTGAAGATTTAGCCTTGAGAGGGCATCTTGCAAGCCGCTATCAGTAGCCACCAAAACCTGATTGCTATTAGTATTGGAAGTATAATTAGCTAGACGGCTATTCTCTATCCACATGGTCGTTCCCGTCACCAAAACAATGATGGTGCCTAGTGCTATCATTGATGCTAATGCTGAAGCTCCTTTTTTAAAAACCATATTATTAATATAAAACTATTGAAAAACTTTGAGTCTAATTTTTAGTAAAGGCAACGGGCAATACGCCTATTTGCCCATCTGGATTAGTGACTTGTATCCCCCAAGTTCCACTCGCTACATTAGTTAAATCAAAGATACCCCCACTAAGTAAAGAACTACTAGAAACAGCTACTGGCGTAGTAGGGTAGACATCTTGATAACCACTCCTCACCAATTTTATGGTAGCTCCGGGTTTAAAATAAGTACCATGAACAGTAAATCCGCTTACGATTCCTGTTCCAGATACGGGTGAAATAGAAGTAATAGTAATTTTTGAAGGAGTATTTATGGTAAAAGTTAGATTTTCAGATCGAGAAACATTTTGATAAGGGGAAACATTGTAGCTTACTTTAAGATTTAAAACTATAGTAGCGGCCTTTGTTCTTGTATCTTGAACCTTATAATTGGAAGATGAGCAAACATTGGTGGCGTCACTTCCACCAGTTAAACAATTAAAGCTAATATAGCCAGCTACTTCTGACCAGGCCTGACCAGAGAATTCCCCTGTTGATTGATTAATAGTGACTCCATAATTTACACTCGAAGGGGCACAACCGCCAGTACCACCGCTATTCCCACAGAAGCTAATCCAGCCCATAGATTCAGACCAACCATAACCAGAAAGATTACCATTTTTATCAACAGAAACCTTATAATTAGAGGTAGCGCAATTGTTAGTGGCAATACAGTTGAGAAAGACATCGCCACAGCCTTCTCCCCAAGCTACCCCGTTAAGGTCGCCAGGAATAGTGGGAATGATGACGCTATTATTGCTTTTAAAATCTATCCAGCCAAACAAATCGTTGTAAGCCCATCTGTTAACCGGATCAATTCCTACACTTTGCGAAGGCACTATTTTAAAATCAAAATAATCTACTTTAACATCTGCGCCAGTAATAGGAACAGCCTCGGCCGACCCTTCACGGTAGAAAATAGAATCTCCGCTCAAACTATAGGCTATTTCTGAATCGCTATCAGTGGGAATCATAGTAATAGCGCCACTGGTAGCGCTGCTAATGGAGGCGGCACTACCAATGCTATTATTTAACCTCCTTTCGATATCTATTACGGTGTCATCAACCACTCTTTGCGCCTCATTAGAAGCTGCATTTTTTTTGATATTTAAAGCAATACCAGTCACTAATCCTCCTACTACCACAAACAGTACGCTATAGATAAGCAGTTCCACCAAAGTAAAACCTCTCTTCGTTGGACGAGGATAAAACTTAAAATTCTGGCTTTGGAATTTGGGAAACATGTTAGTTATAATTTTAAAGGCTAAATAATGTTAATACTCTGTTAATTTACAATTTACAATTTACTAAATAATTTACACTACTTAGATAACTTGCCCTTCTTGGAACTGTCGACAATTTTTGAGAGTATCAGCACTATTTCTTGGCATTCTTTCCAGAGCTTACGACAAGTATCGGATTGGTCAGGATTGCCTATGGATAACATTCTTAGCCAATGTTTGGTCTCGTGTGCTTCTTTCTTACTAATGTAAACTTTGTTGTAGAAATCCTTTTTAGAACTGGCTTCATTAGCTTCACAATAATTTGCTCCTATGCTGGTAGCGGAACGGATTATTTGAGTGATGAGGGGTGCATTGATAGGGTTATTCCTTAGTTGCTGGCAAAATAAAATAATACTCTCACCAAATTTTTCTGTTCTTTCCTCCAGATTGTAATCCATGAATGTTCTGTGTAAATTAGAATTTATTTGAAAATTGAAAATTGAAAATGTGTAAATTAATTACATTCTTACGGCGCATAATTAATTATAACACTTGTTACCGTCGGCGAGGTATTAATAGCGGGAACTAAAGTTATCTGATAACGAATATAACGCTTGTTTTGAACCGATGCCGCATTGGCAGAATAAAGGCCTGCGTAGGTAATAGGCACTATTATTCCCGCCCCAGAGGGGATGTAATAATCGCTGGTACTGGTTGGTCCGTAGTATGTCCAAGGTCCAGTCATAGAATTGGAGGCAGCTATTTGGAATTTAACCACACAGCTAGAACACAACGTTCCTTTCCACAAAAGATTAAAGTAGCCAGCGCCTTTTACGCTTTGCGTATCTATCACTGATGAAGTTAATGTGCCGCTAGAGGCAACAGACGTTAGCGATATTTGTCCGGGCACAATAGTAGAAATATTGCTAGCATTGGCGTAATCCTTGCCCCATTCCATGGTAGGCCCTTCTATGCCGCTTGAACCAGACCAATCGTTCTGGACCATACTGTTAACATTAAAAGCTCGAGTTAAGTATTGCTCTTGCGTATTAACTCTTCCGGGAGCACCCAACAAATAGCGAGTGACATTAATTATTTTCTTGGTATTGGGGTCATCATGGTCCTTGTTATACGTCGTTTCTAGATTATGAGTTGAGACTGTCGGGTCGCTGGTTATACTTCGAGAGACATTATTAACATAAAAATATCTTGTATAACCATCTTTATATTGATTAGCTATTTCATCAGGAGACAGGGCGCGATTATAAATACGCACTTCATCAATGAGACCATTAAACTTATGATTGGAATTGTTAATTTCATTACCAATATTGCAAGCATTGGTTGGCCACCTACTGGTTCCTGACCATGTAGCAGCCACGGTTTTTTTATTTACTCCATCAATAAACAAATTCTCGTTGGTGCCGCCATAGGTAAAACAAACATTATGGAATTGATTATCATACAAATTATCAGGTGCCACTACCGTGGGCTGGGTCGATCCACTATCCAACAAACACGTGAATTGTCCGGCACTATTTAAAAACATGGTAAGACCATACGTCAAACTAAAAATACCGTTCATTACCATCCCTGACGCCAATCCCGGCGTTTTAATCCACGCGCACACGGAGAAATTATATAAAGGGAAATAATCGTTACCCGTGCCAGCCTGAACTATGTCATCTACGCCATCAAAGTCAAGACAGCTACCAGCCACGCAGCCAGTGGTTTGCCAGGAAGGACCACTAACAAGCGTTCCGTTGTGAGCCCCCTGGGAATCATAAGCTATCGTGCCGCTCCCTTCATCTAGACTCCATTGAGCCACAAGCCCCAACCTATTGAGTCCCGCATTATAATGCTGTTTTACCTGGCTATCGCTTAGGGCATAATCATAAATACGAACATCGTCTATAACACCGTTCGTATAGTAGTTGGAGGTATATTTTCCTATTAAAACATTCGCAGTATTTGACCCTAATGATGCCGTAGTAGTAGATTTTAAGATTCCATTTACATATGATTTCATAAGACCAGATGAAGCATCAAATGTTCCCACTAAATGGTACCAAACTCCTGTTGTAAACGTAGTATTAAATCCTGCATTATATCTAGTGCCCGTAGGACCGAAAATGCTCCACATACAGCTAGAAAGGTTATCGCCATATATATAATAGGCACCGGAAGTACCGCCAGATCCTTTATCTATCAGCATCCAAGAAGTCGTACCATTAAATTTAATCCAACCTTCTGCGGTGATAGATAAGGGCATTAAATTGGTACCGTTCCCAGCATCTACATAGTTACTACTTCCATCAAAACCTAAACAGCTTCCATTTACGCAGTTAGGAGCGCTCTGCCAAGTGGGAGCATTAACGAGCGTTCCGTTATTAGTCCCAACATTATCATAAGCCACAGTTCCTGCACCCTCGTCAAAAGTCCATTGAGCGACAGGCGGTTTTTCATCAAAAGCTTTATCTTCTCCCGATTGAACTACCCAAGTGTTATTTTGTTGCGCTAGCTTGTAATGCTTCCCAATAGTTAAATCAGCAATAGAGTGCCAATCATTCCTAGCCATCGTTTCTAAGACGCTTTTCTGTCCTTTAAGAAGTGAAAGAGCAAAATTATTGGCCTTATTCACCCGCGCCATTACATTGCTTGTTGACATGGCCAAAATGCCCACATTGATAAACATCACTCCTATGGAGAGAGCGATAAGAATTTCTGTTAAAGACTGAGCCTTGATTTTCATCATTTTAAGCTATTAGCAGTTTGGCAGACAACAAACCCCTGCACATCCAGAAGCATCCAAAGGACAACCTGGATAATTTTGGCACGTAGTCAAGTCTTTCATACAAGTTCCACCGCTAGAGGTACAAGAAGGAGTATTATCACATTTACAATAAGTCCAGTATGCGGTATTTCCTGCGCAAACATTTTGTTTCTTTGTCATTGCTGTTGAGCAGGATCCATTAGTTTTAACTGTGCATGAAGTACTATAGTACTCATAGGTACTATCACCATATCCGCCAGTTCCTCCCGATGTAGTAGAAATTCCCGAGCATAACTTAGAAAGACCTGAGCAGACTGTACTGCAGGTGCTACCACTAGCAGCATTAAGCGTCCATGTAGCAGCTGGCTGGGTAGTAGTAGTGGTAGTAGTGGTAGGTACACCGGAATTAGTAGCTCCCGCAGAAATATTACTCATAGCATCATAGGCGCAAACACGATAATAATAAGTGGTCCCACCCGATAAGTTAGTATGGCTATATGAGGTAGCAGTACCTAAATATATCTGTTGCCCATCTACACAATTCGCACTAGGAGTAGCAGTATTGGCATATACCACTTTATAAGTATTTGTTGATGCCAAACCAGAACCAGCATCAGAAAAGCCGGACCAAGATAAAGAGTTCTGATAAGATCCTGGAGTAACAGTAAGAGTGCCATCTGTAGGCGCCTGGCTATCCTGTCTCACTGTTTCAGAGAAAATAGCCGAAGCGTTATTCACGTTATCCCAAGCAGCATACCTCACATATTGGGTGCAAGTGGAGCCGGCAGAACAAGTGACAGACACAGAGGTTCCTGTCGTTGCCGGCGTACAGGAATTAGCCGTATCTACGCAGTATTTGGTAGCGGCTACTCCAGATTTGGCATCAGTAGGAGTAAGAGTCACAGTGACAGGAGAAGTTGCCGTCCAGTTGTTTGTCCAGTTATCGGTGACAGTAGGAGCAACGGTATCTCCAGTTCTTGTAAGAGCGGTAGCCGTAGTGGTGCCGGCGCTATTCGTCGCCCGCATATTCAGCGTGTATGACGAGCCATCAGCAAAACCGGTAATGTTAGATTGAGTGCAGGTATAGTTAGGAACAGAACCGGAGAGGGTAGCTGCATACCAATTGGTGCCGCCATTCAAAGTGTACTCGCAGGAAGAAATAGTCACGCTGCTAGTAAAGCTAGCTGTGAGGGTAGTGACTGTGCCAGGAATATATGAAGCAGTGGAAGGAGTAGCTGTAAGAGTGCCAGCTGTAGGCAAAGTATTGCCAGCTATAGCGCTAGCGGTTGCTCCAGTAGAAGTATTAGAGAGGGCATCTAAAGCGCAGACACGATAGGAATAGGTATTGCCATTAGTTAAGCCCGTATGGGTATAGGTCGTGGCTGTACCGGAATACAAAGCTGTTCCACTACAGTTAGCAGGAGCAGTTGCTCCTGTGGCAAAGACCACCTTGTAAGGTGTAGTGGAATGTAGACCAGAACCGCTATCTGTGGCAGCTGTCCATGAGAGAGCTATCTGCCCGCTGCCTGGAGTAGCCGTTAAGCTTGGATTAGTGGGCGCCTGGCTATCCTGTCTCACTGGTTTAGAATAAATAGCCGAGGCATTTCCTGCCACATCCCAAGTAGCATAGCGGACATACTGAGTGCAGACAGTGCCTGCCCCACAAGTAACAGAGACTGAAGTCCCAACAGAACCGAGAGATGGATTGCAAGTGTTAGCTGTGTCCACACAATATTTTGTTGTCCCTACTCCTGAGCCGCTATCGGTTGGAGTAATGGTCACAGTTAGTGAGGTTGTCGCCGTCCAAACATCCGTCCAATTATCAGCAGCTGTGGGCAATACTGAATCGGCAGTTAGTGTGACTCCAGTAGCCGTAACAGTGCCATTAGCATTAGTGGCTCTCATATTAAAGGTATAGTTCGTCCCATTGGTGAGAGAAGCAAATGAACCTGTGCAATTATAATTAGGCAAGGTACCGCTCACTGTTCCCGCAGCCCAATTGGTACCATTATTGATAGTATAATCACAAGAAGTTATGGCCACGGAGCTATTAAAGGTGGTTTGAATGGTTCCAGAGGCAGCGACATAGGTGGCCGATGAAGGAGAAACCGTTACTGCGCCTGGAGTAATAGTCACAGGGGTAGCGCTAGCAGTGGTACCAGTAGACATATTGAGAGCCGCATCAATAGCGCAAACCCTATAAGAATATTGGGTGCCATTGGTTAATCCGGTGTGAGTATAGGTAATGGCAGTACCAGAATAAATTAC
>DAONGQ010000001.1:23049-66557 GCA_035404205.1 Candidatus Paceibacterota bacterium
TGCCATTGGTTAATCCGGTGTGAGTATAGGTAATGGCAGTACCAGAATAAATTACGGTGCCAGAAGAACAATTTGCAGGAGCAGTAGCGCCTGTAGCAAAGACAACCTTGTAAGGTGTAGTAGTATTAAGGCCAGAACCAGCATCTGTAGCAGCCGTCCAATTTAGAACTACCTGTGAAGCTCCGCCAGTAGCAGTTAAAGTAGGGTTAGTCGGCAACTGTGAATCTTGTCTTACTGGTTTAGAATAAATATTTCCAGCGTTGCCAATGTTATCCCAAGAAGCATAACGCACATACTGAGTACAGACAGTGCCTGCCCCACAGGTAACAGAAGTGGAGGTCCCTATTGTACCTGAAGCTGGTACACAAGTATTAGCTGTATCCACACAATACTTAGTAGTAGCGACCCCTGAACCAGCGGTAAATAATTTTACATTATCTATCCATAAAGTTCCTTCCGAACCATACTGCCCATAAATGTATAAAGAAATTCCTTTGCTTACATCTATATCGCCTACAAGAGTAAAAGTGTAAGTCTTGGTTTCCCATATATTAATAGCAGAGAAAGTCTGCTGTGGTTGACCGCTAAGAAAACTAGTAGTACCACCTAGATTGGTATAATACAATCCAAAGGAAACTGGTTTTCCAGTAGCATCAACTTTACCGTCCATTGTAACCGTGATTTGCGTACCCGCGCTCCAATTACGACTAGCCGCTGTGCCTAAACTATAGGATGTCCCTAGCCAGCGATGGCAAAATCCATATGTACAATTCTTATCAATATATTCAAAACAAGGGGTTCCGTCTATACCAGCAGTAGGATTTATATGAGCGTGGTAGCCTATCGCAGGCGAAGAAACTCCCCCATTATAACCAGAAGCAAATCCAGTAGAAGGAGCATAAGTTAAATTTAGACTCGTATCCCATCCAGGATTGTAACTAGAATTTATATCAGAAAATTGGGCATTGTTTAAATATTGATTATCAACAGAAGTAAGATTTACGACAACAGGAGAAGTAGCCGTCCAATTGTTTGTCCAACTATCAGAAACTGTAGGACCTATGGAGTCTACTGTTTTTGTGGTATAAGTAGGCGTACTAGTTCCCCCGCTAGTAGTAGCTCTCATTCCAATCGATAGACTCGCGCCATTTGTAGCCGTAACATTTTGAATAGCGCAATTAAAATTAGGCAAAGCCCCCGAAACATTGGCCGAAGTCCAAGTTGTTCCGCCGTCAATAGAATATTGGCATCCAGTGATTGTTAACTGGCTTGTAAAAGGAATAGAAATACTAAAAGGCGAACCTATATAATTATTATATATAGTTGCTAATACCGGCGTTCCGGGAATAGGAAGCGCTTGTGGAGTAGCGCTGGCCTCAGATGTTAAAGTCCCTTCTCCTAAAGCGTTTACTGCCGCAATTTTATAATAATAAGTAGTTCCGTTAGTGAGCCCGGTATGAATATAATTGGTAACATTCCCGACACTAATAACATTAGGATAGCTGCCCGTAGTAGTCCCCCAGTGAATTTTATAATTTGTAATAGCGGGACCACCAGTGGTTGTAGGAATAAGCCAGGTTAAAGTATTTTGAGCATCTCCTGCCGCAATAGCAAAAGACCTTGGAGCTGTTGGTGTAGTGGTAGTAGCAAAAGTCCTTGTAGCAGACCACAGAGAACTTCCATTGGCTGGATTATAAGCGTTTACTCTCCAGTAATAGGTCACATACGGCTGTAAACCGGTTACCAGATAGGAAGTGTTAGCGATTGTGCCATCATAGAACAGGGAATTAAAATTAATATCATTGGCCACTTGCAATCTATACTTTTGGGCTCCACTTACGCTCGCCCATGATAATGTTTGAGTGCTCACCATCCCCAAAACTACTCCATCCGAAGGCGAAGATTGCGCAGGGACTCCCAGTAACTGCAAAACGGCGGGGGTGCCTAAGCTAATAAGACCGTCTTTTTTAACATAGATACTAACCGTATTGCTTCCCCCATCGCTCAAACTGATCAAATAGTCCGCATTGTCCTTGATTGTTCCTGTAGATTTATTAAAAACAACATCCATCGTTGTGATGCCATTAGGGTCGGGAGAAAGAAAATTAACTCCATTGCCTAAAAATTTCTGATCCGATAAATTATCGCTTCTAGCTGCTACTCCCTTAAAAATAGCATAACTAGAATAATTAGAATTGGCATTGGCTTCAAAATGAACCCCCCAATAATCCCCTTGTTCCTGATTAACTGCCTTAGTCTTTGCCTTCTCCAAACGAGCTACTATTTCTTTAGCGCTTGACTCCAACTGGTCTTTTTTGACGGCATTATAATAAGTTGCCCCACCTAAAGTAGCTAAAACCGCCGTAATACCCATCACAATCAAGAGCTCAATTATAGTAAAACCTAACCGCGATGACGCATATTTAGAGCCCAATGGTTTTGACCTAGTTTTCATATTCTTTAAAAATACTAAGGATAATAAGTTCCCACAAGTTATTAATTTTATCGGATTGATTAGACAATAGCGCTAGCATTAATTTAAAATTAAAATCTTTTATACTATTAATTAATTAGTAACTCAACACCCGCCTGCTCCTAATTTACAATTTTCATCTCCTAATTAATTTGTTTGCTAGAACTGTCCTACCAATTGATACATAGGAACAATAATGGACAAAGCCAGAACGCCAACAATCAATCCTATAAATACCAAAAGAACTGGTTCTATAAAAGAAACCAGCATTTTTAAAGATGATTCTGCTTCGGTTTTATAGAAATTAGCTAAAGTCTCTAGAATATCGCCAGTATGCCCAGCCTTTTCGCCTACGGCAATTAAATTAGACAGGACTCCACCAAAAACCCCTTCTTGCTTGAAAGCATCGCCTATAGACAGGCCTTTGGTGCTTATATTCCTGCTAATATTTAATAAAGCTTCGGTATATTTTTCGTAACCAGTAGCCTTGGCTGTAATTTCTAATGCTCGAATGATTGGCATCCCAGATTTAATTAAACTGGAAAGCACGGAAGTGAATCTTTGCAAAGCTAAATTTTCTTGCAAATGCCGAGCCACAGGAATTTTATCTAAGAAGTTACCGAAAGCCTTTTTCCCTTTACTGGTTTTAGAAAAATATAAGAAGAGACCAACTGGAATTATAATAAACAAGGGTAAGCAAATATATGCGTATTGATTTAAAAAGTTGGAAGCCCCTAATACAATTCTCGTATAGGTTGGAATTTTAGCCGTGGTGTTTTCAAATACTTTACCTATTTTGGGCAAAATGAACATGGCCATAAAAATTGTGACCGCCGCGGCGCCAATAATAAGGATAATAGGGTAAGTTAGGGCTGATTTTACCTTGGATACCAATTCAGATTCCCCTTCCAAATCTACAGAGATTTTCGCCAGGGTTTGGCTCAATTGGCCGGAAGATTCCCCCGCCTTAATTAAATTAGTAACCACTAAGCTAAAGTATTCGGGGTGCGCCTCAAAACTAGTATAAAAGGGTTTCCCCTTCTCCAAATTACCCCTTACTTCTAGAAGGAATCTCCTTACTGGACCTTCCGTGGAATCGGTAATTAAGATGTCTATGGCTCTAAATAAATCTGTACCAACCTGTAACATCAAAGAAAGGTATTTCATCAAAAATACCTTATCTTTAAGGCTAATTTTTTCTTTGCCCAAAGAAATATTAAGCCCCTTCCTTTTGACAATCTCCTTTATTGCTATAGGAATCATTCCTTGCGAAGAAATGTAGCCCAAAACAGTAGAAGTGTCTGGAGCCTCATAATCACCCTCCTTAATGTTCTGCTGAGCGTCTATAGCTTTGTAATGAAAAAGCATGGATATTGGTTCATCAAATTTATAAAGTTCATAAAGTAAATCCAAATTACAAAAGTCCGCTTTATAAACTTGATAAACTTTTTAATTGATAAACTTATATCTAATTTTACATCTAAAAAAGCCCCTTAGCAAGGGCTTCTTTAGTGCCTTATATAATTTAAACCTGTTTTTGCAAAATGTTTTTATTGCGCCTCTAAAGTCGTGCTTGTGGTCGGTATGGCATAAGCCGCCGGATTTTCCATTGCCCTGGCCAGTTCGCTATTATTACCAAGCTGATTAATCCAAACAATTTTGTCCCTATTCAAACTTAACTTATCTTCAGCCCCCCAAATAGAATTGGTGAGTTTGGCTAACATGTAAGGGGAAAGGCTGGCTGTTAGCGCATTATAATTTTTTTGCAGAAAATAAACATTAGTTAAATGTAAACTAGGAAAATAGCGCAATTTCCCAAAATATATTTCCCCATTATCCAAGTAAACAGCTGAGTAATGATTACGATTACCCATAGAGACCAATAAATTAACGGATAAAATTATTATGATCCCCGATAAAACAATTGTGATAACTAGGTATTTATTCCCTTTAAACATAAGCCTTAGTTAATAAATTTAATAATCTTTGTAGCCGTTAGTTTTTCCAAATTTAAAATATCGCTACCTGGTTCTTTTGTCCAAATAGCCACTTGGTCACCAGCTTTCAAAGCATTCGGATCTTCTAAATCTGAACTTGTCTTGGTAGAAAGGTCTTGCAATAAAAACGCAGTTTCTTTTGTGGTCAGTATTTCCTTGTCAATCGCTTCTTGCGTTGGGTTTTTAAAAATATGGCTTAGTCTCACACTCACAATCATTTGGAAAGGGTTCGCGCTTATAACTTGCTTCACTTGACCATCTATCAGATAGAGAGGTTGTCCTTGCTCATTTTCCGGTAAACCCATATTATTTGTGGGAGAGGGGCTATTATTTGCGGTCGTAACACTTTTTTTATAGCTTGACCTCTCTCTCACGATAACTAAGCCAGTAGTACCTAACAAAATAATTACTATCAATACGACTAAAATTTTATTTTTTTTCATATTATTGGTTTAAATATTTCAAGAATATTATACCAAAAGGGTTCGCTTTAGTAAAAGTTTTAAGATTTAACTAAAATTAATTTTGCAAATGTAGGCTCTTAAGCACCTGAGATAAAATAGACCCACGGACAATGAGGGCGCCAAGAAAAGCCGCGAACATAAAAGGCGCATAAGGAATTGTTTTATATATATTAAAAGTAACCTCAGGATTTGTTTGGCAAAATGCCTTAATGTTTGCAACCTGCAATTCGCTAAGACCATCTGAACTAGTTATCTCTATACCGGATGTTTGTAGTTTACTTTTTATTTGCGTCACACAGTCAGCTGTTAAAACCATGCCTGGACACAACTGGGTAGGCGTAATGGTAAGGGTCTCGTGTTTCTCTATATAGGAATAGACAAATTGTATTATTAGGTTAAAGAAAACCATAAACAAAATAGAGGGTCTCAAGATAGATAACAACGGATTGGAATGGTGCAAACATAAAATTATTGACCCCAATACACCTAAACCCATCATCACGGGCACAAAATATTTGTTTTTGGAAAAAGGTCTAAAAACTA
Organism: Candidatus Paceibacterota bacterium; assembly: GCA_035404205.1. NCBI lineage: Bacteria > Bacillati > Minisyncoccota > Minisyncoccota bacterium. The sequence continues at coordinate 28,527 of DAONGQ010000001.1, forward strand.
ATAGCTGTAACCCCAAAATTAATAAATACAGATTTAGGGGTTTGGCCATGATGGTCCGCAGGGTTAAGGGTGCCATGGTTTCTAAGCCCTCTAAAAAAACTAAGAAACTGACATATACCAACGGCAGCTTCAGAACTTTCCATATCAACTTTCCTACACTTTTGGCGCTAATTTTTGTAGGCTTAAAAAAATTAAAAATCACAATCCATGCGTTCCTGGAAAATAATTTATGTTTTTTTAACCAATCCGCCAGCAAATGGATTTCCTTAATTAGTATAGTTACCAAAAAAAACAAGCAAATAAGAAAAAAGGTGTCTATCAAAAGTGAAGCTGAAGGAAAAAAAGAAATGTAATCTTTCCCGTAAATTTCCAATGGGACAAGCAAAGCATAAAGCAAAAATAACTTAGCGTCTCCAGCTGCCCATAAATTGAAATACCATAAAATATAACCAAAAATGATGGCTATTGTGGCATTGGCCAGCAATTCTCCTAAATAGGTTAAATTAGTAGATTGCCTAAGAAAACTCCAACCATAAACAAACAAAAATAAATATAATCCCAAGACGTAGACCAATCCGAATAAAATATGGCGATTTTTTATTTTGCCATATTTTATATCGCTATAACTAGCCATACCCCCAACAAGAAACAGGGGCAGGAGAAAAAAAAGACTTAAGATGTGTTGTGGAATTATCATTATAATTGATGCGCTTCTTTTACCGGTCTATACTCAAAATCGCTGGGTCGTACTTTAATGTTTTTTACGGGATGGAACTCTTTTTCTCCTATCAATTTTAAATAGTCACGATGTATTCCCATGCAATATTTTTTTACACGGCAGTTATTGCAAGCTTTTACAAAAGTGACTTCCTCTCCCCTAAGGGTTCGCCAAGCATGTGGCCATAGTGTTGGTAGCAAGGTACAAAGAGGAAAATGATAAAGGCGAAAATCATTGAATGATTTGCTCCATTTTTCAGCTATTTGGTAAACCTTCCAATTAATCTGGTCATAACGTAATCCCACTAACTTGAAATTGTCTTGAGCTTGGCCTTCCATTTCCATAAAAACCAGCACTACATCTCTGATTAGACTAACATCAAACTCTTCGGTCAGGAATTCTAAAATCTTATCTAGATTCTTATAAGTTAATTTAGTAATTATAATTCGAATTTCTAGGAATTGGGAATCATTCTTATATCGCAAAATATTGTGAATCCCTTTTATTGTTTGTTCGAAACTCCCCTTGACCCTCGTGACCGCATCATGTGTTTTGGCGTTATAGCCATGAATGGCAATCTCTAAAACTAAATTATTAGTTCTTAAAACTTTGCGAGTAAAGGCTTCATAATAAAAAAGCCTGCCATTAGATGCCATCGCTATAATATTTTTAGGATATTGCTTGCTAAACCAGTGGAGTATCTCAAAAAAATCTGGATGGATAGTTGGTTCCCCGCCAGTTAAACAAATCGCTTCCCCTCTCTTTAATTTGGTATTGGTCCAGCGATTAATAATATTTTTGCACGAATATTCAGAGCTATTATTTTCGAGTTGATAATCCTTAGGATTAGTACACATCGTGCAATGGTTGTTGCATTGGTTCCAAATGGCAATATCTGGCATAGCTAAGACTCCACTATATTAAAAGTCATAGTATCATGTTCTGCAATTTCATCTATTTCCGCTTCTGTAACATTGTAATATTGGGCTTCATCTTGTAATTTTTTCTCAGCGAGAATCTTAGCTTCGGCCAGAGAAGAGGCTTTTACATAACCCAAAACTTCATAGTGCTCTTCGCTCTGATAGGTAATGATGTATTCTTTCTCGGCAGCTTCTTTATTGGTATTTGTGTTTTTAGTCATATAAATATGATGTTTAAAATATTTTAATAGATAAATTTTATTTCGTAATAGGTTTTAGCTCGGAAGTACCATAGTGTTTTATATAGTCAGGCCAAATCCCCTCACAAATATTATACAACTTACAACCTCGGCATATCTTGGGTTTAATCCTGCCCACTTCTTGTCGTCCCTTGATAGCATTGTCATCATAGAAATCGGGCGCTATGTGTTCACTATTGCTGTAAATTTGTATCTCCAGAAGCTCGCTAATCTGATTTAAATAATCTTGGAAATAACACAGGGGAACATAACGAATATGCCAATGGGGTATTTTATATTTTTTCCCAATATCTAAACATTTATGCACATAGGGGGCTATAACAGAAATCTTGGGCACTAATTTAGCAAATTGGTCATGCGCTCCACCATAGGTGGGGTCAACAAATATAAATTCCGCGTTTTTCAGGCCCAATTTTCTTATATACTCGCCTATTTGTGGCAAATATTTATAATTTTGTTTAACTATAGTGGTATTGGTTCCTAAACTAATTTTCAGTCCAGATTTTTTTATAATTTTTTGGACATTTCTCACTCCTTGCGTTAATTGTTTAAAACTTCCTGGCGTATCTGTAAGCACATCGTGTAATTTGGCAGTATGCCCATGGATGGAAAAAACAATACTATTGAGACCTGCTTGAATGATAGCTTCGGCAAATTCGGGATAAGCGAGCATTCTACCATTGGTAGCTATCATAATCGTTTCAAATCCCAAACTTTTGGCGAATCTAATGATGTTTAAAATATCTGGCCTGATAGTGGTTTCCCCTCCTATTAGCTCTAAATAAGTACTCCCCCTTTCCTTGGCTGAAATCATTTCGCGTTTAAGTGAATTGTAGGGAATGGCTGGAATTTTTCTTTTGTCATAATTAATGCAAAAAATGCATTTATTATTGCATGTGTAGCCTACGAAAATAACTGTTTTCTTTATCTTTTCCATTTGATTTTATCTATCTGGTTTTACTAAAACTGGCACATACTTATTCTCTTTTTTAGTTTCAAAAAGCTTTTTCTTATTAAAATAAATTGTCAATAAATTATCTGTGACGACAAGTTTGTTCCCCTTGGAAAGAATTTCTGCAATATCTCTCCATTGGTTAATAAGCTTTTTGTCTACTTTTTGATAATAAGTATCTGAATAAATCTTCGATTCAATTTTATTGTATTTAATTTCTCCTGTTCCCATGGTGTATCGTTTGAACGACCCCCAAAGGAAAATCTTATCCATAAGAGTCCAGTATAAAGAAGCTGCTTGTTTTTTGCAATCTTTAAATAAGGAGCTTCTTTTTTTATCTATATAATCGAGGCAAGCGAAAATTTCATCAACATAGGTTATACTTTTCTTACAAGTAAGATTGCAGGGATAATATGGCAAAAGAGACACGGTAAAAACATTTAAATGCCAGTCAAAATGTTTAGAGCGTTTTAAAGATTCTATGGCTGGATTTTTAAACCCAAAATTGTTGGGATTTCCTTGCACATTTTGCAAATAATTTCCAAATCGCAAACAACATTCTGGGTACCCCATCAATTTACCAAATTTGTAGCCATATCTGCCATCAATCATTTTAGCGTGATAATAATCTGCGCCTTTACGAGCCCTGTCCATAGTCGGAGCCAATGCCAAGATTATGTCTCCTTCACGGGAATCGCTAAGAGGTATTTCTTGAAAAATCCCTAGAGGACTGTTTACTATGTATTTGCACTTAGAGGTAGCCAAATATAAGTCAATTTGTCTAGCATAATCTTTAATTTTGTTTATATTTTTCTCAAGCTTATGAGTAAAAACCATCTCATCTGACATCGCCGGTTTATAACCTAGAACCGTCATCATTAATTCTATCTCTGAAAAACCAAAAAGCATACATAGCTTACTAATGACCGGATAAGCTTGTTTTAATTTTTGCTGTTGTGATTTAGCTAAAACCATCTATTATTAAAATTTGGGCTCAACATTGTTTTATTTCTCAAATTTGTTCGTTATCTATCTGGTTTTACTAAAACTGGCACATACTTATTAGCTTTATTAATAGTAAGCAAGCATTCTTTATCTTTATAGACACTACATTTTTTATCAGTTACTACCAGCCGATTTCCTTCTTTAAGAAATTTTTCTATTTTATGCCACTCTGTTAGTTTGTTTTCATCGACTTCTTGATAGAAAGTACCGGAAGTAAGCATAGGCTCTATTCTAGTATATTTTACTTCTCCGGTCATTAATCCGGTTCTTTTCAAATCTCCATAAAGCAAAATTCTGTCAGCACAAGTCCAATAAAGAGAAATGGGATTTTTTAAATAATCTTGTAAAAAAGAGCTTTGTGCTTTATCTACATAATCCATGTATAAAAACACCTTCTTAACATAATCTATGCTGCGAGGACAAGTGAAACTGCAAGGATAATGAGGCAAAAGAGACACAGTAAAAACATTTAGATGCCAATCAAAATGTTTTGAACGTTTCAACGATTCTATAGCTGGATTTTTAAATCCAAAATTATTTATGTCGCCATCCAAATTCTGTAAATAATTTCCAAATTGTAAGCAGCATTCAGGATATCCCATCAATTTACCAAATTTGTAACCAAATCTTCCATCAATCATTTTAGCGTGATAATAATCAGCTCCTTTTCTAGCTTTATCTTTAGTTGGGGCTAGGGCTAGAATGATCTTTCCGGGACGTGGATCATTAATAGCAATCTCTTTAAAAATACCTTGAGGGCTGTTTACAATATATTTGTATTTTGAAGTCGCCAATACCAAACCAGCCTTTTTGGCATAATTGGCAATATCTTTAAGATTTTTTTGTAACTTGGTATCCAAAAAAATAGCATCCGCCATCGCCGGTTTGCTACCCATTACCGTCATTAAAATTTCTGCTCCAGATAGATGAGATAACTCAACTATTTTTTGAACATTCGGATAGACTTTATCTAACATTCGTTTTTGAGTTGAGGTCAAAACCATTTTAAAGCATTAACTTTTATCTAAATGCCATCAGCTTAGCATTTTTTATCGATTTAATCTAATTCCCAACAAAAGTTTCCTTATAAAATACGGATGATTTTGCTGGCTATTAAATAGACTTTTTTACTAGGAATAGAGTATCTGCTTGTTCCTATCAATAATTATTACTAAAATTTTATTTTGTCTAGCATCTAAAACCAGACTTTCTAATAGCGTTTGAGTAAACTTGCCAACTTGAATTAAATTAACTTTATGAGGATTCAAGTTTTTTATTATATAATCCAATTCTTTATTATTTTGTAAATTACTTTTTATTTTATTACCCTTAAAATTTAATGCAGTTACAGGACGAATACCATCAAAATTAAATAATTCTATATATTTCTTCCAAAAACCCTGACATACATTATTAAAAATACATTTTCGACACAATTTATCTTTATTTTTATATAATTGTTGAAACTCATCACCCGCCATTTCAAAATCGTGATAAGCTTTATTTCCGATGACGCCAAAAGTTTTTTCTTCGCTAGAATTAAGACTAGAAATTACCGCTTCTTCAAATCCTGGAATGGCACACAAAGGAAATTGCCCACAGCTAGCAATGATTATTTTGTAACCTTTCTTTTCAAAAAATCGTAACGTTTTTATTAGATGCGGCCTAAGATCACTAATCTTGGGAAAGAGCCAATCATTATCAACGGCATTTCCCTGTGGAAAAGGATAGGCTAAATTTATAATTTTAATTTTAGGGAAGTTGGTAGATAGAAATCGCGCAAATGCGTACAAATTTTTATAGTTCTTGGTGGTAATTACTTGATAGATAGTTAAAGAACGCCCGTGAGCAATAATATTCTTGATTCCATTAATTGTTCTATTAAATGAATTCGGCAAACGAGTTAACTGCTCAGAAATATTTTCTTTATGTGAGTGCAAGGAAACGCTAAAATTTAAAATATTTCTAAAATCAGCTTTTAATAAATCGTTAAAATATTTTTTATCGCTTAAGCGTACACCATTCGTAATAATGCAGATACTTTGAATACCTTTAAATTTTTCGGCATAGCGAATTATTTTGGGGAGGTCATCTCTTAGTGTTGGTTCCCCACCAGTAAAAACAATCCCTTCCCCCCCATTTTTAACAAAATCAGAAATGGTTTTTTGCGCTTTTGTGATATTCATGGACCCAAAAACACCGTTATTTTGTCCCTTGACGACACAAAAAACACAATCTTCATTACACTTCTCATCCGGGTTTATATAAATTACTGTCGGACTCCTCCTTTCTTTGTGGACAGATAATTCGACTTTTTTGTTTTTAGTTATTTTTTGAATAAACTTATCCATGTTTATTGGCCAAATTTTTTAAGAAGCTTCTGTGGATTATCTTTCCGTGGTTTAAAATCCTTAACACCATATAATTCTTTCATTCTTGGATAAAAACCTGCGCAGATTTCATTTACACTGCACCTTTGACATTGAGGTGCTTTTATAGCCCTAGCCGAATCTAACTCAGAAAAATTTAGGTCTCTTTTGCCGGTTAGATAATCATCGGTTATTTTTGTATTTTTGATTTTGAAAGTGGTAGAAATAGTGTGAGTTTCAAATCCTTGCATGATGCAAAGGGGCACAACTTCTGATACATCAAAGGGAATATTGTAATCAACGCATTTCCTCATAGCCTTTTGTAAATAAGGCTTGATATCGCTTAAGCGTGGTATTATCCATTGGTTTTCCCACGCCCAACCATCGGGAACAACTATACTTAAATTAAGAGTTAATTTTTTGATATGCAAATCATGAACAAAATCAATAAACCCCGGTATATCCTGATAATTTAACTGATTAACTACATGGATGATGTGTATATCAAAGCCAACTTTATTAGCAAATTTAATGTTTTGAATAATACTTTCATACCCGAAATCTACACCTCTTAATTGATTGCTAATATTTTTTTTATGGCTGTGACAAGCAAAATTAATAATATCTAATCCAGCTTTTTTGAGATCTTTTAATTTATTCAAGGACAACAAGGTCCCGTTAGTTTGGATTTCAACAATAAAATGACATCCTTTAGCATAATGAATAACTTCTAAGAGGTGTAAATACAGCAGTGGTTCGCCTCCTGTAAAAATAATCCTTTTACAGGTTGGATCATTCGCTAATATGCTAATTTTCTTTTTTATTTTTACTAAGCTGGTCTGGAAAGAATTATTATAAGAATTCTTTGGGGGACGATTGCAAAAAATGCATTTTTGATTGCAATTAGAGTTTGTTTGAATATAAATCGATGTTTCTCCTTGTAAATTAGACACTGGTTTTGTGTTCAAATTTAAAACAGTTTTTTTAATTAATGTTTTTGCGGTCATATATTAATGAAGGTCAATAGAATTGAGTATGGCAATTCGTTTATTTTTCTCCGAAATCCAATATAAACCCATCCATAATATTCTGTTTTTTATAAACAAATAGAGACCTATCATCTTTAAAAATTTCTACTTGTTTATCATTAGCCGTAAGTTTGTTGCCGCTTTTCAAGGCTTTAAATATTGGTTTATCTAGGAGAAAGAATGGTAGAGATATTTTTTGATAATATACAGCTTTATTTTTAACACGACCATCTAAAACTGCTAATTTAAAGAGGTCAAAGAATAGAATTGGTTTAGATAAGGTCGCTTTTACCACCCGCTCTATATCTGGAGTATATCGTTTCATTAAAAAGTCTATTTCTTTACCCATTTTAATGCTTTCTTGGCAATCATAACGACACGGAACGTGAGAAATAAACTGAAAATAATGAAATGGGATGGAAAGACGCATGTTCAGTGGACCACATTTTTCAAAATCCTTAACTTCATTGTCCCCGACTCTTGACGAAAAGTTAAGCAAATTATTAGCAAAGGGGCTACATTTATAGGCAGTTTTATAAGCCTCATAGGTCACGAGAGGCGCATTGTGTTGTTGATCTGCATGAATATACTTTACCCAACTTTCAGTGCAACACTTAGGGTATCCAAGCAATTTGCCCATTACATCAGGGGTATCTCCTTTGCCGCAAAATGCATTTAATGTCCTTTGTGCCAAAAGTTTGTTGTACGATATTGAAGATATTTCTATCCGTCTGTGCCAAAGTGTTTGCTCACCAGAAACAATATATAAATTAGGAAAATTACTTCGGATCAATTGAATATCCTCTTCTGAAATGCCGCAATTAATTACCGGCTTGATTCCGGCCATTAGGGCAAGAAATTCTTGCAAAACAATGTGAGTTTTAGGAATTATAATTGCCGCTTTTTTTAACTGTGAATCTACGGTTGTCATAATTTGAATTCTTTATTACCATAAAGTTGAAGATAACTATCCAATATACCATCGCAAGATTGTTTGTAGGGGCATTTGGCACATAAAGGAATTCTTACTTTTCTATTATTCTTTTCTAAACATGGAAAAAAATATTGTCGAGCCTCTACTGGTAAACTACAGGGAGGGAATTCCACCAAAAGAATTTTTAGGTCTTTTTTATCCAAATAGCCACCATTTTTTATAGTATCAAAAACATATGCCCCAGCTTTTAACATGGGTAAAATGATTTTTTTACTAGACGATCGATAGCTTAAAGGCGCAATATTTAAAATATTTATTTCTTTTACTCCTAACCCAGTTAACAGTTTTAAACTAGCCCCCAAACTTTTATAATTTAATTTGTTCACAGGTAGGTTAACCAGTATGCTTACGTCTGGTTTTTTGTACTTCAGCACATTTTTTATCCCAGCTATTGTTTGACCATAAGCCCCTACGACCTTTACTTGAAAATCGTGTACAGCCGGTGTAGCTCCACTCAAAGAAATACCTATTTGGTTTACTCCCGTATTAAGGACGGCTTTAGCGAAAGACGGTTGGCTTAAAAGCCTTCCGTTGGTAGTAAAACCAACTTGGTGAAATTTAAGCTTTTCTACTAGCTTAAGAATTTCCAAAAAATCTGGACGAATGGTTGGTTCTCTTCCCATGATGTTGATAAAATCATAATGCCGTCTAATTAGTTGTGCTTCTTTTTCTATTTCTTCTAAGCTTTTCTGCTTCAACGTTTTTAGATATTCATCAGCCTCACTACAAAATATGCAATTGTTGTTGCAGTAATAACCAACGTATAAATAAGGACTCGAGTCTAGCATATTCTTAATTTGATATTTATTCTGTCGTACCATTAATTATCTTATTTCTCAACACAAGCAGTTGAATCATGTAACTTTCATTTGGAAGATAAAGTTCCTTTTCGATTCGTGACCTTTTCTGGACCACTAATTGGCAAATATTTTTAAATATATTGTTATTATCACAATCAAAAGATTTTAGAAAATATACCTTCGGTTCGTTTTTAATATCACTTGAGTTTAAAATAGTATCCGCTGATAACTGCGCATTTGTCAATTGGGTATTGCTGTTAATAAAATCGGTAACGCTTATTGCTTTATACCCCAAACACAATAAAATATTTCTATCTGTATTGGATAAAGTAACAATAAGGGATTGCTTGTCAGTGAATCCTGATAAGAGTCTACTATCAATGGCATAAGAATTAAACCATGAGGGAAATGAGGTGATTTCACTTCGGTAATTATTCAGGCTGCATATACAAATACACATCTGGAATGTTAATAAATAAATAATTAAACCCTTGCTTAAAAACTTTATTATTGCCTGTTTCTGCTGCCCCATTGCCCAAAACCAATATAAGCAATATCCTGCATAAATAACCAGAAACCCATAAGCAGATATAGCGTGTCTAGCCTCATACCAGCCACAATCAAAACAATAACCAAGCGCCAGGGAGGCAAAAAAGATTATGGGTAAAAAAAATTGTAATTTCTTGTGTGTGTAATCTCCGGAAATCAAAAATATACCAATAATGGCCAGTAGTACCGGTAAAATAAGATCATTTTGACTCCAAAATTTAACAAAAACCGGTAAATCACCTAAAAAATAGCTTAGGCTAATCCTCGTATTAACCAAAGGTTTTAAAAGCTTATTTACTAAAAGTACAAAAGAATTATTGGCATAGACATCATTCGTTGTTTGAGAGGGAAAACCACACCAACCAGGATTTCTTGAAAAGGAAATCTTAAACAAATTCGCTTTTATTATTGGTGGAATTAGTAGCATTACTGCGATAATAGAAAACAAAACTATTTGTTTTTTAGAAAAATTTTTCCATTCTTTAACGATACAGAATATAATCAGATAGATAAGATAATAAAAGAAATACTCCATTTTGGTCTGGTTAAGAACCATCAGTGAGCTTAAAGCAAGAAGATGTAGAGATAGTTCGTGATATTTAAAAGCCAAAAGGATTGTTAACAAACACAAAAGAGATAAAAAATGTACTAAAGTTGGTAAACCGAATAATACACCAGTGTAACGATATGACCAAGGGGTTAGTATGTAAATAATCACACTAAAAAGGCCAGCTGTATCATTGTCAAATAAAGTTCGGGAGCAACCAAAAATAAGCCATAAGCTTAAACTTCCCAAGAGAATGTTAAAAATCCTTATTGCTGGATAATTAAAATTGCTTACTTTCAAGAGGCCTGCCATTATTATAGGAAATACTATACCTGTATGCTCATTAGAATAAGTTACTTTGTTGCCCCCCAATATAGTTTTTGCCCGATAGATAGATCCCCACTCTTCGTCGGCGGCTCTAAAAGAATTAAAATTAAGATTAATTACAAAAAAACATAACGTTAAGCAGATTAGAATGATTAAAATTGGTTTCTTAATCTGTTTGCCTAAAAACATGCTTTTTTTAATGATAATTGCTAACCAGCCCATGCCAATAGCAAACATTATTATCATTATCATGAGTTGTAAGCTCCAGGGATAGATAACTGAGGAATGGAAAAAAAGTTTATCTATAATTTGCGTCAGCATATTATTGTCTTATAATCTTGCTTTCGAACGATTTAAAAGCAGTTCCACCATACAGTTGCTTGTAAAGTGTCCAGATCCCACCGCACTCTTTCTCGTAAGCGCAATTTTGACATTGAGCGCCTCTAGTTTTGTGAATATCATAATAAACGCTATCCTCTTTTTGGAAACGTTTGGGGTTATACCCCACCTGATGAATAGCCTCTGCTCTACCTTTGGCTGCGATAATATTCATATTGGATTGATTTAACAGTTTCTCTGGGAATAAACAATAGGCAAAATCAAAAAAATTTACTACTTCGAATTTTTTTAAAGTAGTATAGAGGGAGGCAAAAATTTTCCGTAATTTCTGGGGATTGACTGACAAGATTTTATAATTCGTTAAAGCATAACCATCTGGAATAAGGTCCAGCAATGTCCAGTATTTAGCCCCTAGAGAAACTAAAAATTCCCCTGTTTTTTTAAGGCCATTTATCGTTCTGTTAAACACTGCTGTATTGATAGTAGTTACAATTCCCAAAGATAAAGAATTTTTAATTCCTTGGACTGTTTGTTCAAAACTGCCTGGTACTCGGGTAATGCTGTCATGTACCTTAGATTCTCCTGAATATAAAGTTATAGTTACTCTGTTTAAGCCATTCTTTTTTAAGGACTTCAGATATTGAAGTGAACTTAAAGCCCTACCATTAGTACTAAGAGCTATTTCTCTATAACCAAGTTTTGTGGCTTCACTTACTAGCTCCAAGAGGTCTTCTCTTATGGTAGGTTCTCCCCCAGTAAACTCTGCCCGTTCAAATTTGAGCCTCTGCCCTTCTTTTAAATCTTTTAAAATGTCTATTCTACTTCTTGGAGTAAAATGTACACCCTTTGGTCTAACACTGCACATAACACAATTATTATTGCAACTGAAGCCCGTCATTATCAGAAAGACTTGATTGTTTGAGAATGTATGATCAGAGTAATTCTTTACCATATGTTAAAATTAATATTTAAACCGCTAGGGGTAAGAATAGTAATATACAAATAAGACTATTTTAAACAGTTGTGTTTGTTTGCTAATTGTTTAATTTCTTTATCTCCAAACAAAGAAAGATAGTCTTCCCATACACCAGCGCATTTTTTAGAGAATATGCAGGTTTGGCATATCTTTATCTTCTCTTGGCCAATAGCATTCGTATCGGTGTTACGTACACTTTTCTTCCGTCTCTCTTTGCCATACCTTATGGGTTTTTCCACCCCTAGTTTTTGTTGTGCGGTGACAAAGCTAACACGAGGTGACATTGCCAATATAGCAGGAGTAAAAAGGCAGGGAGAAAAGGCATAAAAAATAACTGTTTGGAATTTATTCAATAGGGGCTGTAAACTTTCTAGGGTCATAGCTAGATCGATTCTTTTAACACACAAGTCTTTATAATTACCGGTATTTTTGTTTGGAAGCAGGTCGGTAAGGGCCCAGATAGACACACCCAAAGAATGAATAAAATTTCCTATTTTAAATAAATACCGATAGTTTAACCCTAAAACAACTGTGACCACACTTACGGTTAATTGCTTATAGGCTAGAGCATTTTTGATTCCGGTTATAGTTTGTGAAAAAGCGCCAGGGTCACGAGAAATGGCTTCGTAAAGTTTTTTATTATGAGCATGTAGGGAGAATGTAATATTTGTCAAACCAGCCTGCACAAGTTTCTGACAAAATATTTTGTCGCTCAATAGTACTCCATTAGTGCTTATGCCTATATTTTCATATCCCAAATTCTTGGCTTGTTGTACCAGGTAGCAAAGGTCTGGCCTTATCGTTGGTTCACCGCCAGTAAATTCCATTCTCGTATAGCCTGCTTTTCTTCCCTTGATTAAATCTCTTATTATTTGTTTTTTGCTGCCATCCATCAAATTTTGATTTGAAGAGCGAACAGAACACATAATGCAATTGCTATTGCAGGACAATCCGGCAATTATCAAAAAAACTTGTTCATTGGGAACTTTTTGCTTTTTAATTTCTTTTTTTACTATCATTTCTATTTTATTGGTTTAAACTCTTCCCAGCCGAAAAGGGCTGGATATTCACACCAGGGCCCCTCACAGATCTTATTCTGAGAGCAATTTTTACATTGTGGCCCCTTAGCCTTGCCGCTATTCTTTCTATACGCTCCATAATCAGCCAATTCTATTTTATCGTCAATTACACTAGTAAAGGGGATATATTGCTCAGAAATATATTTTTCATAATTTTTCATGAAACAATAAGGAACAGCCTCTACCATTACCTTAGCTCCTGCTTTTGACCCTATATCAATGCCTTTTTTAATGTAGGACATTACTTTGTTGTAACGGGGGACAATTTTATTTACCAACTTTGGGTCACGCATAATAATACTGTTAATATGCATAAAGGCAAATTGGAACTGATCGACTTTAAGTTTTATTAAGAGCTTGGCTAATTGAGGCAAATCTTGGTAATTCATAGCGGTCACAACACTATTGGTGAGGACATATTGATTTAGTGCTTTCAAATTTTTGATACCAGTAGTTACTTCCAAAAAACTCCCGGGAGCCTGTGTTAAGCCTTCATGAATTCCCTTACAGGAACCATGTACGGCGAGAGCGAATTCATTGGCCCCCGCTTTCACGATGTCTTTACAATATTTTTTATAATAAAACATTCTTCCATTACTTTGGATTTGAATCACTTTATAACCGAATTCTTTAGCATAAGAAACCCAATTAATTAGCTCAGGTCTCACAGTGGGCTCACCGCCTGTAAAAACCACCCCCTCATGGTTTTTGCGCATACGCTTTAAAATTGTTTTTATTTCATTGTCTGTTTTGTTGGGGCAACTAAATCTTTTATCGCCCTGAATGCAGAAAAAACAACGATTATTACACTGAAAACCTACTTTTAGGTCTAATCTGTTCATGCTTTATATAATTAATACATTGATTTTTGTCATCAGAAACAGTACATCACTTATAATTTGGGGCGAAAACAAAAGGATAAAATTTTATGTACTTCTTCCAAACTCTAGGACAATTTTTTGCATACAAGCAATCCTGGCACTCCCTAGCAAAATATTTATCCCGATATAGTTGGTCGAAAGAATTGAGATCGGTCTTGATATGATATTCTACCGTTTTATTTTTATATTTACCCAATATGCAAAAGGGATAGAAAGTAAGTGAAACTTTTATCCCTAGGTTATTTGCATAATCGATAGCCTGCTTAATAAATGGAAGCGTGTCTTCTATCCTTGGGATGAGATAACTATGTTTTAAAGCACGACCTTTTGGAATAATGAACAAAAAAATAGTTTCTTGGATATGCAATCGATTAAGTAGGCCAATATATTCTTTAAGGTATAAAAAATTTGACGAACAAACCACTAAATTACAAATAACCCTAACCCCTAATTTATTCAAGTTTTGGATTGCCTTTAAGGCTCTGCCAAACCCACCCCTCTCACTTACTAGTTTATCATGAATTTCAGCAGATGGACCATGCAGAGAGAGGTAAATTGTAATATTTTCTTTCTGCCTTGCCAAGCTTTTTCTAGCTAAGTGATAATGGCTAAAACCAGTACCATTTGTTTTTATGGCAATCTTTTTGAAACCCAAAAGGAAACTTTCTTCTATGAGTTCCGGGAAATATGGCGCAATTGTAGGCTCGCCCCCATCTATACCTAAGAAAATCGCCTCTTGTCTCCTTGCCCTCTGGAGTTTTTCCCGCGCTTCTTTAAACGAGAGCATATATCCTTTTCCTCCATTAACCAAACAAAACCCACATTTTTGATTACAGGTATTTCCTAGATTCAAATGATAATAATTCATAAAATATTCCTCGAGTTGCTTGCCTATTAAACGGAGCTATTATATCATATAATATGCTATTATTCACTGATTAATATGCGCGAGACATGATGTTAACAATACCTAATTTGCACAAAAAATTATCCAAGCTTTTATGGCTAATACCCATTGTTTTAGCAATTACAACCTTTTTTTTAATCACTAAAACCGAGCTTCCTTTACCATCAATCAAGCTCACCCAAACTCAATATATAAAAACTATAGAGACTTTATCAGGTAAGGATGATTTTTCTCAAGCCTATAAAGTCGCTCTAAAGTACGAGAAGAAATTTCCTAAGTCCAGTAATAGCGCCTATTATTTAGGTGAAATACTATTCCATTTAGGACAGTACCGGGATTCCATCAATAAGTTGCAATTTGCTCTTAAGGATGATTCCTTGTCAGCGTCTAAAAAATCTAATATCTATTACTTAATTGGTCGAGATTATAACTATCTGCATGATTCTGCCAGCGCAATTGCTTATTTCCAAACAGCTCTTGGTATTGATGCCAATAATTTTTTAGCTTATGATTCCCTGGGAATGGAATTCATGACAAAACGAGAGTACAAGAATGCTCTAGATACTTTTAACACTGAATTGTCAATTATACCAGATAACCTTACCAACCCATTAGCGACCTCCCCTTACTATAATTTAGCTGCCATCTATTTAGAACTAGGAGATCATACTAACGCTCAAAAAAACATAAACTTCGCAGAAAAATTATCCGCAGGCTTAACACAACCTGTCCCGACATTATTATTAGCAAAAATAGCCAGCTTAAAGCTAGCTATCGATAAGATGGGACAGTAAATTCGTTTTAACTCTATGCTTTATCGCGAAGACAGAAAATCTTTATAAATGTCTTCCCGGTCTTGATATTCACTAAAGTTTCGTTTACCAATTTGATTACGCGCAAAATAGACTCTTTCCCCTTTTAGCCTGTATAGTTCTAAACAATCCTTGTAGCTCACTGGCAAAGAGTAGGTTTGGCATACCTCTAAATATTTTTGTCCGAATAAAATCTTTGGTAATGGTTCTGTGACTCTATAGCACACTTTATTCTTTTGTAAGGCATCTAGAAAAATAGTAATGGAGTTCGCCGTATTTTTATTTAATAAAGCCGTGGTGATCTGGAAGTTAATTAAAACCATTACCAAGTCTTTATGCTTATTTTTATAATTTATAATTTTTGCAGCCAATGCGCTTAAGTGTTCAACGTCCTTAATTATAATATAAGGATTTTTCTTTAAATTCTTCCCACCATTGCTAACAGCCAATTCAAAATCAGTATACAAAAGAGAAAAGAATAATCTGCCGTTTTTTATTTGCAAGCATGGTTTTTTATTAATCAGATACCTTTCAGAAAAATATTTCAAAGTAATCGTGGGCGATATTTTTTCTATTGACCCACAGAGAGGAATTATTGGGTCAATCGTGCCACTCTTGTGACCTTGAGCATATAAGCAAATCGTGGAGCAAGCTCTCAGCAGAGAGCAATCATTACAACCATTAACGTTCATCTGGTGTTCGATTTTGTCCTTCAAGCCATCTACCTTAGCTAAATCAATTTTAAATGCTTTGGTTTTAGAATTATACCCCCCCACTATAAAATCTTGCATGAAAGGATATTTAATAAAATCGCTAGTATCATTATGTCTATCACAAGCCGAAGCATTACCGTGTGGGTCAATAACTAAATTAGATTTAGTATAGATAGAACAAGTAACTGTAGAACCTATTGCTTTAAAATTTAAAACAGTAACATCCATTCCCAATTCATTTTGTAGCTCCATTAACTTTTTAAATTCTTGAAATAACGATTCTAGGTTACTTAGTTTAGTCGTTTGTTTCAATTCTAATTGTTTTATCATTGCCTTGGCAGCCCCCACCTCTTCTAATGGCCCAAAAGCCAGATTTTTGACGCCTAATTGCCAAAAGTAGTTAACAATTTGGGTTTCATTACCAAAAAGATCGGCTGTCATTGTCGCCCGCACAACAAAATCCTTTTGTTTTTTAATAAGATATTTCACCGTGTTTTCCACTATTTGGCTTGATGGCATACCGTTCGCAAGCGGTCTATATTTATTTTGAATAAAGGCCGGGCCATCACAAGAAATTTGAATATGTTTAACATTCTTGATTAGCCAATCTGCTACTTGCTTAGAAATAATGCCATTGGTTGATAGCGGATTAATAGTAACCTGACCGATTTTCCGTTTAGCATAATTAACGACCCTTTTTAACAATATAAACTCAGTTGTGGACTCACCCTCTCCAACAAATTTTAAATTAAGAGAATCTCCACAATACTGAGAAACATAATCAATAGCCTTCCTCGCTATTTCGAAAGTCATCACTTGGTGATCAGGTTTTCTGCCAGACAGGGCATAACAATAACGACACCTTAAATTACAATTAGGGGTCAAGTTTAGCTGTAAATTAGTGAAATAAGTATTTGGCTGAAAAACTCTTGGATGCTTTATCTCCAAAGTAACAATTTGCAAATCAATTAGCAGTTGCGGTATGAAAGATTGCGAGGAAAAATTCTCAATGTATTTTCTATAATCTTTATATTGTAGTTTAAAGACTTTACCCAGTATAAAAGAACCCAAAATGATCTGGGTTTTAGATGCAAACAAAGTAACCAAAGTATTATTAATACTATAACCAAAATCAGGTATTAGTTTCACTAATTCCTTATTTTCTAATACCTGACTAAAAAATGTCGTTTTTTTTAAATCTACTATCTCTATTAACATATAACTAAATTTAGGAACCAGCATAGGTGTATCCCGTTGTTCCACAGCAGCAATTACTATGAGACACATGTGAAGCATGGGAACCATGGGAACCGTGGGAGCTATGAGAAGAATGAGAAGAGTGAGAGGAGTGAGAGGAGTGAGAACCATGTGAGCTGTGGGAACCGTGGGAGCTATGAGATGAATGGGAGGAATGAGAGGAGTGAGAACCATGTGAGCTGTGAGAACCATGAGAAGAATGAGAGCCGTGGGAGCTATGAGAGCCATGGGAACTGTGGGAACCATGAGAAGAATGGGAAGAATGGGAAGAATGGGACGAATGGGAGGAATGGGAGGAATGGGAGCCATGGGACGAATGGGAGGAATGGGAAGAATGCTGCCCCTTGCCAGCAACATCACTAAATTGGCTAACGTGAGCGCCAGTTGAAGGTGGTGTAGTAGCATTGGATATATGTTCTCCCCTCCCAGAAATATTAGTAAACTGGCTAGTGTGGTCGGCCCTAGCCACTTGGTTACCCAAAGCCGCTCCAGCCATTGTTAGGGCTAAGCCGAGTTTGAAGGCATTTTTTTTAGTAATCTTACCTTCTTCGCTGGTTAAAAAAGCTTTTAGATTCTTTTTAATTTTTGGTAGTTTGTCCATGAAACGTATTATTTGCTCTTTTTTATCCCTAACCAATTTTTAAAAACTTCTTTCACCTTAGGGTTCTCCATTTTTTTAAATAAATAATCCAACATACCTGTATTCAAACGGCAGCGATAGTTATTAGCGTTAGGCGGGAAAAGACTGTTATACAGGGAATAATTTAAAACAGGACACAGCCCGCAATAAGGCTTATAGACGCAATAGTCGCATTGGGAATTTTCCAAAATAGAGGCTTGGCATACTGCTCTCAGATTGGGATTGGCAATTATTTCCTTATAACCATTTTTATTTACGTCACCTAAAACAAACGTATCCTCTCCCAACATTCTGGCCTCATCACAAGTATAAACTAGACCATTATAATTATACAACATTTGTCCAATGCCGGCACCACAAGGAGACCTCAGGTCCAGGAAATTTGGATCTAAATCCGTAAAAATCTTTCTTAGCATAATTATGCTTTCTCTCTCGTAGAAAAAATGCCCTTTAAGATTCAGGTTAATGATATAATCCATGGATTTTTTCCAGAAGTCTAAAAACTCGTCTACAGAGTAGCCTATAGGATTTTGGGGGTTACCAGAAAGCCCTAAAAGACTCAACGGTCTTAAATGAATACCAACAAAACCCCACTTTCTGTATTCATCAACAATCTCTTTAGGATATTTTAAAGATTTATGAGAAATAGTTACCAGAGCTCCTAATCTATATAAAGACTTATCTTTAGCCTCTGCTTTTTTAAACTTAGCTATCCAATTAGTGGTAGCTTGATAGCTGTTTCCGCCAACAAATGGTCGATTAAAATTATGCAATTCTTCTGGCCCGTCCAAGGAGGTACAAACAGAAATATGGTGTTTAATTATATAGGCATATTTTTCATCATCCATCCTGCTCAAATTGCTCACCAAACTAATAAAGAGCTTCTTTTTGACCTTAATATTCTTCTTTTCGGCATATTCAACAATCGTTTTTATAACAGGCCAATTTACTAATGGCTCCCCTCCCTGGAACTCTATAGTAATATTAGGATTAGGAGAGGCAAAAATAGTATCCACCACTGCTTTGGCCGTTTTGGCATCCATATCGTATCCTTTTGCCTCCATTCCCTTGGAACTAGCCTGACAATAGATGCAGTTATAGTTGCATCTTAGGGTTACCACTACGATATGAAGAGAGGGGCCATCAAACAGAAAAGCATTACGATTACGATAGCTATTGATTAAGCTATCCACATTTTCGTTTTCTTTTAAAAAGTTCTTACTGGCTAATTCCTTATACAATTTACTAGTTGGTTTTAATTTACCCCCAACGAAGCTCTGGAAATCTTGAGTTGACAGCCAACTATACTGCCCCACATCATTGGTAATGAGATAATCTTTCCCGAATTGCTTATATCGAAAGAAGCCAACCTTGTCTTTATTTAATTTTATCTGTGAAATATTCTTATTCATAACGTTTAGCTTCTGATTTCAGATAAAACATAATTACAGAACTCCTCTTTTAAATTAAGAGGGGTATCCTTAGTATTTTTCTTGCTTTTCAAATTTACGACAATGAATTTTTTCTTTTCTTCTAAAGTAAAAACTGCGATTCCCTTATAGGCTGCAATAGCCGCTTTAACTGACTGGACGGTATAAATTTCTTTATTAAAATTAATGGTCATGTCCGAACAGATAAGTTATTCTTATTTCTTAGCTATTTTGTTGGGCTTTTTCTTGCTAATCTTTTTGGGAGAAAATTTTTCTTCCCAGGGTATCGCTATACCTAAGTCATCCCCTTTCCATTCACCCGTATCTTCGTCGCTGTTTGTGCCTATTCCAGCAGATTCGTCTGCTAATGGATCTTCGCCTATTGCTCCAACCAAAGCCCTTCCGACAATATATTCTCTAATTTTTTGGTTGTCTTTAGCAATTGACTCCCTGAGAGAATAATTAAGTAGTTGATTACTAAACTCACCACTTAAATTTTCCAAACCCTTTTTAGTTAAGATTGTTTTCGGCTTCAAGACTGTAATAATATCGCCCGCCGCATCTTTATCTAAAAAAACATAGGTCGTGTCTAAAAAAACATAGGCTGCGCCATAAATCGCTTCCAAGGTGTATGTTTGGACATCAATCTTTAAAGTAACTTCGTTCTTATCCACATCTATATGAGTACGATCCATATATTGAAATAATTACTTAAGTTTAAATAGGATTGCTAACTTTGCAGCATAACATATATCCATTAGTCTGACCAACAGCTGACCAGGTATAATAGCCAGCTGGGCAAGTAGTAGTCCCACTGCCATTTGTATAGGCAACCAATGTACAAAGATTGGTGTTGCCAGTAATATACAAATCCCCGGAAACATCCAATTTGTGAGTTGGTGTCATTCCTATTCCTACGTTACCAGAAGAGTTCCAAACACCAGTGCCTGGCATGGTAACGCTGCCTGTAAAAGTAGGGTTGGCTGTAGGTGCTTTAGCATCAAGGGCAGATTGGACCGCTGCCACTGCTCGAGCATTAGTAAAATATAAATTACTGCCTTCAGACACTAAACTAGTTGTGTAATCTCCTGATTGAGCGGTTACTGTTCCAGTGCGCCCAAAAACAGACATTACATCTCCACCACCGCCTGTAACCGTTTGCCAACTCGCTAACCCACTATCATCCGACGTTAGCACTTTGCCGGAAGCAGGATTACCTCCTGTAATTTTCACTTGTCCAGCTACTTCGAGTTTTGCTCCAGGCGTAGCCGTTCCAATACCCACATTGCCGCTACTATCAAGGTTAATAACAGCGTTAGCATTAGAGTTAGGACTGCCTGTAGGTGAAACCCAAGCATAAGCATAAATACCCAACAAGGCCACTAGCAATAACGAACAAAGGATACTCGTCCAAAAAAATGGCTGCTTAAGTATATCTTTATGTAAAGTTGCCATATTACAAATTTTAAATCCTAAATTTTAAATTAATTTTAAACTTTTTAATGTTTGAGGATTAGACATCTGGAGGTTATGCAGACGTCAGGCTATAAACTTTAGATATCAAAATGAGTATTAGTAAAGTTTTGTTCTATCGAGCACTTACTTTATAACTTTATAAACTTTACTGGTAGTGAGCGTAGCCCAACTATAAACTTACACTCACATTATACCACCTTTAAATAGCCAATCAAAGGCAAGGCTATTATTAAATTATTAATTTTAAATCTCTAATTTTAAATCAAATCTAAATAACTAAATAATTAACCATAAAATAAACCATTATGCATAGAGTTGCAATTTAAAATTTAGACATTGGGGCATTCAATTAATCCGGTAGCTAACGGATAGCCTTTAAAATTATGACTCTTCTATTCTAAATAGCTTCTTAGTATTAGCGAAAGTTATATCTTTAACTTCATCTATACTTACTTGTCTGACCTTGACTATCTTTTCTAAAACATACTCCACAAATTTTGGTTCATTTCTTTTGCCTCTAAAGGGCACTGGCGCCACGTACGGGGCATCAGTTTCTATCAATATTCTTTCTAAGGGAACCTCTCGCAGGAGATTATCATAACGATTGTCAAAAGTAATATAGCCGTCAAAACCCAAATAAAAGCCTCTCTTTAAAAAATCTTGAGCTTCACCTAGATTCCCTTGGAAAAAATGGACTACTCCTTTAGGCATTTGGGGTAATCCATCAAGTATTTCTAAGGCATCCCCATAAGCGTTAAAGCCATTGCCTTCCCCATTTTTATTGCGCAGGTGCATTATAATCGGCAAATCATGTTTGAGCGCCAAATCCAGCTGTATTTTAAACAACCATTTCTGTTTTTCTCTTGTCTCCATCGTTTCTGCATTTTGTTTAAACTTTAAACTTTGGACTTTAGACTTTTCCTCTAACTGCGCATAGTCCAGTCCGCCCTCACCTACGGCCACTACTTTTCTATCATGCACTATTGTTTCTAGTAATGCCGATACATTATCTGCCAATCCATCGGCATACTCCGGATGAATCCCCACTGTGGCCCAAATATTTTTAGGATATTTATTAGCTAAAGCAATAGCTTTTAAAGATTCTTCATAACTTGGACCGACGGTAACCATAAACAGACCGTCACGCTCAGCTTCATTTATGATTTTTTCTCTATCTACGTCAAATTTTGCATCTGTCAGATGACAGTGGGAATCAAATAACATAAAAATTAATTAACTAAATACATAAAAACTGATAAAATTGAGAACATTTAAAAACAAGTTTACCCATTCCGCTTGCACTTCGCCAAATACTTCCAATCTTGACAAATAGCTTATATTTGATATCATCATAATATCACCACGAAAAAGACCCTGTTAAGGCTCGTCCTTAATGGGGGCTTTTTCATTATTGCCCGTTTCTGAATTAGCATTCATAGAAATTAGCCGTTTTACGTCATTTAAATAAGTAATAGGAGCATTGGTTCTCTTTAACAAAATAGAACATTTCTCTGGAACACTTGGCGAAAGAATAATTTTTAACTTATTCTTTTCTTTTAAGAACTTCACTAAGCCAGCATAATCACCATCACTACTAACTAATACAGATTGCTCACAAGCATTCTCATAAACATCTCTCACTGCTTGCAAAACTAAATCGGCATCGCAGTTCCCCTTAGGTTTGCCATCTCCATCATATACTACCCCCTTAAAGATCAAAGTAAAGCCCGCTTTCTGCAAAGTTTCATACAAATCTTTTTCCTTAGGAATTAAGCCAATGAAATAATAGGCTTGAGTTACTCCATATTTGTCAGCCAGCCATCTTTTAAATCTAAAAAGGTCAATGTTCCAACTGGAGTTTTTCACCCCACGATAAAGATTATTGCCATCTATATATGCATAGTTGCTCTTGCCAGCCATATTTCTAATCATAATAAAATCTTGTAAATTACCTAAAAACTGATAGGTTAATCAATTGAAAACTATTCTTGTCCATGCCTGGGAAATAAAATTTCAGATTTTTTAAGACAAACCGCTCTGTTACTCAGTCCTTCCAAGAAATGTATAGGCATGTCTTCCAACCCCAAACTGGTAATGATTTTGCCTCCTGTTTGCGGCATAAATGGTTTTAATTGCCAGCCTATATTGGCTAAAATATAAACTAGATTGGCTAATTCTCTTTCCGCCTTTTCCTGGTCCGTTTTAATGGTTTCCCAAATTTTATTATCAGCTATGTATTTATCAGAAAATCTGACCAATTCCCAAATCCTGTCTAAAGCTTCATTGAAATGAGCTGCAGACATCGATTCCGCAGTTTTCCTTATGTTCTCCTCTACCAAAGTTTGTGTTTCTGTCTCAACTTTTTTAAGCTTAATTTCTTTCTCCAATAATTGTCCCAGAGTAGTAACTCGGCTCAAAAGATTTCCTATTCCTCCCGCCAAATCCGAATTATATCTTTCCCAAAAACGTTTAGCTGAAAAATCGCCATCATCATAGGCAGAAATTTCGTGAGTTAAAAAATAGCGTAATGGTTCTACCCCATAATTTTGGGCTGCTTCGAGGGGGTCTATAACATTACCCAGGCTCTTAGAAATTTTTTCTCCTTCTGTAGTCAGGTAGCCATGCACAAAAATATGGTCAGGCATCTTTATTTTGGCGGAAAGCAAAATGGCTGGCCAATAAACAGCATGGAAGCGCGATATACCTTTTCCTATAATATGCCAGATTTCATCGCTTTCTTGCCACCATTTAATAAAATCTGCCTGATCGCCCCCATAATTCAAAGCTGTAATATAATTGGCCAAAGCATCGATCCAAACATATATCACCTGGGAAGAATCGTCTGGCACTGCTATCCCCCAGCCCCCAGCCCGTTCCCGACTGCGAGAAATGCTTATATCCTCTAGGCCAGATTTTAATAAAGATAAAACTTCATTTTTCCTGCTTTCAGGAATAATTTTTAGCTTATCCGCGCTAATTAGCTCAATTAGCTGGTCTTGATATTTGGACAGCCTAAAAAAATAATTTTCTTCCTCAATCGCTTCTGGTTTGGTTTTATGCTCCGGACAACAGCCATCGACTAAATCACTTTCCTTAAGAAAAGCTTCACAACCAATGCAGTAAAGTCCTTTATAGCTTTTTTTATAAATATCTTCAGGATTAAGCGCTTGCCATAATTTTAAAACGCCCGTCTTATGTCTTTCTTCTGTTGTTCTTATATAGTCATCGTAAGCAATTTCATAAAGGGGGTAGATATCCTGAAAAGATTTGGTATTACTATCTACAAAATCTTTGACCGGAATATTCGCTTTCTGGGCGCTTAAAACATTTTTTAGAGAATTCTCATCGCTCCCCGTTTGGAAACGCACTTCTCCTCCATTCTGTTTTAACCAACGGACCAAAACATCCGTTTCTATGAATTCTAAAACATGCCCCAGATGGGGCTTGGCATTAACGTAAGGAATCGCAGTGGTAACGTAGTATCGAGACATGGAATTTAGTTTATCAGGTTTATAAAGTTGATAAAGTTATAAAGTAAAAATACAAAAACAAATTTTAAACTTAGCCTTTAAAATTATCTTGTATTCTGTTTTATGGATTAGCTTCCTCTTCACCTACTGGCACATATTCGGTCTTGTGAAATAATGCTTTCATTATTTTTTTATCTTGGAGTATCTCTGACACAATGGCCGCCAAGGGAATAGCCAAAACCATACCGATAGCCCCACCTAGAGATCCGCCTACAAGCAGGGCTAGGATAATCATGATAGGGTCCATTTTTATCATTTTTCCTCTGAAATACGGAGAGATTATACTTTCAAGGTTTTGGGCAAAAAGGAATAAGGCAGCGGCTAAAACTACTGTCAGCCAACCCTCTTTTATGCTTACTACCACAATGAGTCCCAAGCCAATAGCTGGTCCAACATAAGGTATAAAATCCAGAAAGGCTACTAAGATTCCCAAAAAGTAGGAATAGCGCACTTGTAATAGGAGCAATCCGACAAAAACTACTATCCCTATAATTGCGCTAATTAGCAATTGGGAATAAAACCAAGAGTCAACTTTATATTGTATGCGAGGCCAGAAAGCATTAAATAGTTCTTGATGTTTTTCTGGCAATAATTTAGCTAAATTACTGCGCACCCCTCCTTTCTTGAGGTTTAAATAATACGCCATCATTACCGCTAAAACGCCTTTGCCCAAAGAATCGCCCACATTGCCCAGAGTTTTAAAAATTTTACTTATATTTTCCCACCAAGCTCCAATCTCTCCTCCAAAGAGACTCAAAATATTGGGGGCAGCGCTAGTAGTTGCGGGTGCCGAGATAACAGTTTTACCATTGATTAAATTGGTAACTTGATTTTGCACTGTATTCTGGGTAAACAACTTAGAAAAGGGGGCTACATTTTCCACTATAATAGGAATGGTGAGATAGATGAGGCCGGCCAAAGAAAAAATTACCAAAAGATAAACAGCTGTAGTGGCTATCATCCGCGGTAATTTATGCGCAATAAGCTTATTAATAGGACGTTCAAATATCATTGCCAAAATAATCGAGAAAAGCACCACAAAAATCAGCCATTTAAAATGCCAGACGCCCACGACTAAAAGTCCCAACGCTAAAACACGCCATAAGGACTTCCAGGTAATATCTAATTTTAGTTCTTCTGCCTTCATATTACTTATTAAATATACACTAAAAAATACGCCATTACAAGCTAAATCCCTTGCTTTTTATGCTATTTCCATGTAATATCTGAAAAGTGCGCGGCCCTATCGTCTAGCCTGGTTAGGACATCGCCCTTTCACGGCGGTAACAAGAGTTCAAATCTCTTTGGGGCTACTAAAAATCTTTATGGAGGTAAAGATTCTACAATTTCACCCTACATTTTTTCAGAACCAGTGTTCCTTTATATTTTTTATAATTTTAGCAGAAACAAGAGAATCCTCTCTTGTTTTTTAGTGCAACCAATGTCCAAACGCAAGGTTACATTTTCTAGTAATTCTTATTACTATCTCTCCAATAAAAGCGTTGATAAGAAAATACTTTTCAAAGGAGTGTCTGACTATCTTTATTTTCTCTATTTACTCTATTATCTAAACCGCTCCCACTCTCTGGAATTGAGGTGTTTAAATTTAAACTTTGCTTGCCAAAACAATAAATATTTTAAACCTGCGCACTCTATCGCACCACCTTATTTGCAAGTCATTGGTTTTTGCTTGTTGCCCAACAGTTTTTCTTTAATAGTGAAACAATTGGGCGCTAATGATATTTCTGATTTTATGCAAAGATTAGGCACGAGCTATAGCTTGCATTATAACAGGAGATATCGTCGCTCCGGCCCTATTTTCCGCGGCCCCTTTCAATCTGTCTATATCGAGAAGACTGCTTTAGGTTGTGCCCTGCTCTTCCTCCATCTCCAACCTGCAAAACTCTTTATTGGTATATCGCCTCAAAAATTATTCTCACAAGTGAAAAATTATAGCTGGTCTAGTTTGCCCTATTACTTGGGAGAAAAAACTTGGTCGCCGCTTTTAAACAAAAACAAAAAAACAGCTCCTTCTTTCTATGCGCAACCCATGAAGGAATTAATTTTTAAAAAGAAATCTAACCGACCGATCTGTTTTAAAAAAGTTCTAGATTACAATATTCAGCAGTTTATCCTGAATGTAAATAATTTTTTGAACATTTTGCTGGTCGAAATACTTATTAATAGTTTCTACTTTCTTAGCCAAATTGAAGACTTCACCTTGAGTTAATCCGAAGGGCGCCTCAATGTTACCTCTAAACTTGCCGTTAATTTGTATAGCAATAATGGCGGTTCTTTTTTCTATATCTTTTTCTTCCCAACGAGGCCAAGGCTCTAATTCCAATGGCTTTTTTTGGCAAAGCATGGTCTGCCAAATTTCTTCCGTAATATGGGGAGCAAAAGGATTGAGCAGTTTAATAAGGCTAATCAAATAAATTTTGTCTAATAAAGCATCGGCGTCCCAAAGAGCATTAGTATAAATCATTAAAGCACTGATTGCCGTGTTAAATCTGAATCCTTCTATATCTTGAGTAACTTTTTTTATCGTCTCAGCTTTTAACTGTATTAATTTGCTTTTAGCCTCTTTCGAGAGAGGTCTTTCGCCCTGTTGGGGAGTCGAAATCTTTCGCGCCACCAACCAAACCTTATCCAAAAAGCGAGTAATGCCTGCCAGTCCTTCGGTGCTCCAGGGTTTACTATCTTGTAACGGCCCCATAAACATTTCATAAATTCTCAAGGCATCGGCCCCATAATTTTTCACTATTTCATCGGGATTAACGACATTTCCTCTGGATTTTGACATTTTTTCATGACCGCTGCCCAAGATCATGCCTTGATTGATAAGCTTGTAAAACGGTTCCTTATTAGATACTAAACCTAAATCATACAAAAACTTATGCCAAAAACGGGCATACAACAAATGCAAGACTGCGTGTTCTACCCCGCCAATATATAAATGTACTCCAAAATGCTCTGATTTTTTATTGGCTAACCAGTATTTTTCCTTTCTGGCATCCACCAGCTGTTTGCTATTTTGAGGGTCTAAATAACGAAGATAATACCAACAGGAACCAGCCCATTGAGGCATAGTATTAGTCTCTCTCTTGGCTGGTCCACCACATTTTGGACATTTTACGTTGACCCAAGAATCGATTTTTGCCAAAGGCGATTCCCCTGTGCCAGTTGGCTCATAATGTTTCACCCTGGGCAATTTGAGAGGTAAATCGCGCAACGGCACTGGCTGAATACCGCAAATGGGACAATGAATCAAAGGAATAGGTTCCCCCCAGTAGCGCTGTCTGGCAAAAACCCAATCTCTTAATTTATAATGCACCACCTTTTTCCCCGCTAAATAATTGCTGATCTTGGCAGCCGCTATATCAGTAGATAAACCATTAAAAATTCCAGAATTTACCAATACGCCCGAAGCAGTAAGAGGGGCATTTAACATCTGTTGAACCTGTCCATCTTTGGAGATTACCTGTATAATCGGCAAATTAAAAGTTTTGGCAAATTGCCAATCGCGACTATCGTGAGCAGGCACGCCCATTACGGCGCCTGTTCCATAGGACATAAGAATATAATCTGCAATCCAAATAGGAATTAATTTTTTGCTCGCAGGGTTAACCGCATAAGCGCCGGTGAAAACCCCTGTTTTAGAAGCATTGCTTCCTTGCCTTTCCAGGTCTGATTTTTTACGCGCTTGGTCTTGATACAAAATAACTTCTTTTTTGTATTCAGCTGTCGTAATTTGATTAATGAAAGGACTCTCGGGAGACAGCACCAAATAGGTAGCTCCATAGATAGTGTCTATCCTAGTAGTAAAAACTTTAATCTTTAAGTCAGTATTTTCCACTTTAAAATCTAATTCGGTCCCCTCGCTACGCCCAATCCAGTTGGTTTGCATAACCTTAATTTTCTCGGGCCAATTTAAAAGAGGCAAATCATTTAATAATCTGTCGGCATAGGCGGTAATACGAAGCATCCATTGGCGAATATTTCTGCGCTCCACTAGTGTGCCGCAACGATCGCATTTATTTTCTTTCACTTCTTCATCAGCCAAAACAGTTTTACATTTTGGGCACCAATTCACGGGCATATCAGCTTCATAAGCCAAACCATGTTTATAAAGTTCTAAAAATATCCATTGGGTCCATTTGTAATAACTAGGGTCGGTAGTATTTATTTCTCGAGTCCAATCATAGCTCAAACCTATCATCTGCATCTGTTTGCGAAAATGATCAATATTTTTCTTGGTCGAAACGGCCGGATTAACTTTATGTTTAATGGCATAATTTTCTGCTGGCAATCCGAAAGCATCCCAGCCCATAGGATGAAGCACGTTATAGCCCTGCGCTCTATAATAACGGCTTAAAATATCTGAGGCAGTATAGCCTTCCACATGCCCCACATGCAAACCGTCTCCCGAAGGATAAGGGAACATATCCAGGATGAACATTGGCTTTTTGGGAGAAAAATCTTTAGCTTGCCAATTTTTAAACTTATTTTTCGCCCACACAGCCTGCCATTTTTTTTCTACCTTAGCGTGATTATAATCGCTGCCCCTAGCCATAAAATATAAGAAAAAATTATAAATCTAATCTAACAAAAAACCAGCCGAAGGCCGGTTTTTTAAATCACGATCTCAATTCGCTTAAGCACCCAAACCAGCCAAATTAATAATAACGCCTTTGACAAGATTACTCAAAGGAGTTTTTTCTACAGTTAATGCCACAACATCAAGCATATCTAGCATATCTTTATTCGTAATCGTAGTTTCTAATTTTTTGGCTGTTTCTAGGGTTATCGCCGTCCACTGAGAATTGCCTAATTTTCCTAGAGAAAGGGCCCAGTTCTGAATAATAATTTTCCTAAACGAGCTAGCAATCATCGGGTCTAAACCATTTTTCTCCAATTCATTTAATACTACTAGTTGCTTTAAACTCTCCTTATCAATAGACGCTTCCAAGCCGTTGTTTAAGCTACCACCATTGGCATTGCTAGCTTTGGCATAATCTAGAGCTAAATAGCTAGACCAATCTGCATATAAATCATAGACTTTGCTCTCCCAAGATTTATTGGCTCCATTAAAATGAATATCCGCTAATTCTCTGACCAACTCAGACAATTTTTCTAAATCAATTGTTACTCTATCTGTAGCATTAAAAGAGGTAAATCTATCTAGACGGCGCGAGAGGTTTTTAGATGGGTAAAAAGAACTATCCGGTAAAATAGTCTGTTCTGCTACCCCGAGATATTGAGTAGTTTTTGTTTCTAAAATCTCGTCGGCCTTAACCGAACCTCCGGCTATGCCTAAGAGGATGATGGCTACAGCGATAGCTCCACCCAGATGAGTTTTATGTTTCATAAAGAGGTAAAAATCCTCATTCCAGTGTTTTTACTGTTTGTTTTGGATCTCTTTTTTAATTCTAGCTAAAAACTCTTCTAAAGGCAATACCCCAGCCTCTCCCTTGCCTCTTTGCCTAATAGCCACAGATTGAGACTGCTTTTCTTTCTCACCTACTATAAGAATGTAAGGAATTTTCTGTCCTTCGGCTGTTCTGATTCTTGCCCCTAATGGCTCATTGGCCTCTATTTCCTGAACTCTAACACCGGTATTTTCTAGAGTCTCCTTAACTACTTTTGACCAATCTGATTGTTTTTCACCAATAGGAATAATAGCTGCCTGTACGGGAGATATCCAAAGTGGAAAGGCACCGGCATAGTTTTCTGTTAAAATCCCAATGAAACGTTCGAGGGAACCATAGATTACCCTATGAATCACTACTGGTGTTTGTTCCTTGCCTTTATTGTCGATATATTTCAAGTTGAAATTACGAGGCAGCTGAAAGTCCAACTGCATAGTGCCCATTTGCCATTCCCTGCCTAAGGAATCTTTCATCAAAATATCAATTTTAGGACCATAAAAAGCGCCATCGCCGTTTTTCACCGTATAGGATTTACCGCTTGCTTTTAATAGGTGTGCCAGCACTTTTTCGGCCTTATTCCAGGTCTTAATGTCTCCCATAAAGTTCTCCGGACGAGTGCCTAAACGGAAAGAATATTTTAAATCAAAAATAGAATAAAATCTTTCCACGATATCAAACAGATTTTTATACTCGCTTTCTATTTGCTCTTCACTGACAAAAATATGGGCATCATCTTGGGAGAATTCCCTCACTCTCAAAAGACCGTTGAGCGTCCCCGACTTTTCAAATCTGTGTAAGGTATCGCTATCTGAAATTCTTAGTGGCAGTTCCTTGTAACTGCGGGGATGCATTCTAAAAACCACCATGGCATTAGGACAATTCATGGGTTTCAAACAATAGGTCTCCCCTTCCTCTGTTTCAGAAATAAACATATTTTCCTTGTAGTGGTCCCAATGCCCCGAAGTTTCATAAAGCGACTTTTTATTAATCAAAGGAGATTTTATCTCCTGATAACCGCGCTTAATGTGTTCTTCCCGCCAAAACGCTAATAAAGTATTATAGATTGTTAACCCCTTGGGCAACCAATAGGGCATACCGGGTGCAGTTTCATCAAAAGTAAACAAATCTAATTCTTTGCCCAGTTTGCGATGGTCTCTTTTTTCTGCTTCATTTAGCAGATTTAAATAATCGTCTAATTCTTGCTTGGTTTTAAAAGCTACTCCATAAACTCTGGTCAGCATCTCTGCCTTTTCGTCTCCACGCCAATAAGCCCCCGAAACTTTAAGCAGTTTGAAAAAAACAGGCGCTTCGCCAGTGCTTTTTAAGTGAGGACCGCGACAAAGGTCAGTGAATGTGCCTAATTCATAAAGAGAAACGGTGGTAGGAACCTTGGAAGCTTTTTTGGTTTTTTGCCGTATGGCCAAAATCTCATTATTATCGGTAGTACCATACTTTTTAAGGTCGTTTAAGAGGTCTACTTTCAGCGGCTGACCTAATTTTTTAAATACTTTGGTAGCTTCCGCTATACTTAAATTCTTTTTCTTAAAAGCGATATTCTCGGCAATAATCTTTTTCATTTCCGCTTCTAAGGATGCCAAATCTTCTAGGGACAATTGCTTTTTGAGCCCCATATCATAATAAAAACCGTTTTCCACAGTGGGACCTACCCCAAATTTAACTGCTCCATAAAGCCTTGTAGCAGCCAAGGCCATTATATGAGCTAATGAATGACGAGCTACATCTAAATCATCGACAGCTTTATCTTTTTTTCTTATGATATTCCTTTTTTGTTTCATACTATTGTTAATAAAATTTCACCATTGGGACCCAAATTATCATTGACCGCTTGCTGATTAAAAAACATTGGCAGATAGCGATAGTTTACGCCTAATTTAGGTGGAGTATTATTGGGGTTAATTTGTAGATTATACTTCCTGCGCCCCTATTCGTCAATTGATTTTAACTCCTCAATGCTATCGCAAACGACTTGTTTATTGCCCTCCCTTTCGGTTAATTTCCCATCAATGATAACAACCTTGTCTTGGGCGACTATGGATACGCTATTTAAAAGAACGCGAGGATAAATAACCACCTCTATTTTGTCAAAAGCAGTGTCAGTGAGAACTACGAAGGCCATCGGTTCTCCCTTTTTTGTCAAAATCTGCTTCACGCTAACAATCATTCCACCTAGTTTTACTCGACTACCAATGGGTTTTGTTTTGCAGCTGCCAATATTTTGGCTAATCTTAGAAAGTACTATTTGGAATTGCCTCAAAGGATGGTCGCTTAAATATAAGCCTAAATAATCCTTTTCCCAATTTAAGCGAATCATAAGATTGGGCTGGGTTTTTACAGCTACCGAGCTTTTGCCATCAGACAACCCGCCTTTTGAATCACTAGTTAAATTATCATTGGGCATGGAATCTAGAAACTTCAAATTTTGCGTTTGCGGCACAGACGCATTGCCATCATTGGCGCCAAAAAGGTCCATTTGACAGGCATCTTTAACAGTATGAAAGTCATTAACTGCTTCTACTATTTTGTCTAGATTTCCTGACATACAATTTCTATCCCCAAAGTCATCCATAGCGCCAGCTTTAATAAGACTCTCCAGAGTTTTACGGTTAAGGTAGTGCTTATCCAAACGAGCTAAATAATCTGCTAAATTTTTGTAGGGACCATTTTTCTTGCGTTCTTCAGTAATGGCTTCTGCCACCATAGTGCCAACGTTTTTAATAGCCGCCAGGCTAAAACGAATATCACCACTTTCCTTATCTACGCCAAATTCCACAAAGGAATGATTCACGCTTGGCGGTAATACTTTTATTTTCATTCGTTCGCACTCGTTAATCTCAATAGCTATTCTATCCAAGTCGCCATAATCAGAAGTTAACAGAGCGGCTAAAAATGCGCTCGGATAGTGGGTTTTTAAATAAGCTGTCTGGTAAGCAATCCGAGCATAGGAAGCAGCGTGACTTTTATTAAATCCGTATTGAGCAAAAGGCTGGATCCACTCCCATAGTTTATTGAGTTCCTTTTCTTTATGCCCCATTTTTATGC
The DNA here is from genome assembly GCA_035404205.1 of Candidatus Paceibacterota bacterium. Taxonomy (NCBI): domain Bacteria; kingdom Bacillati; phylum Minisyncoccota; species Minisyncoccota bacterium. The sequence continues at coordinate 61,525 of DAONGQ010000001.1, forward strand.
CTCCTTCAATAAACTTTATTTTCTGTTTGGCCAAAAGCTCGGCATTTTTCTTGCCCACGGCCTTTCTTAAAATATCGGCTTCCCCCAGAGAAAAACCGGAGATATCTCTCGCCATTCTCATCAATTGCTCTTGATAAACCATAATGCCATAGGTGTCCTTCAGGATTGGTTCTAACTCCGGTAGCATATAATCAAATTTTATCTTGCCGTTTTTCCTGTCAATGTATTCTGGCAAGAATTGCATTGGACCAGGACGGAACAAGGCCACCATGGCGATGATATCCTCAAATCTCGTCGGTTTTAATTCCTTCAAAAAACGTCTCATGCCTGTTGATTCTAGTTGAAAGACCCCCACGGTTTCTCCGGCGGAAAGCAGTTTATAAACTTCCTTGTCTTCAAATCCTAAGGCATCTAATTTTAATTCATTCTCTTCTCCTTCAATTTTTCTTATAATTCTGAGCGCATTTTTAATAACAGTCAGATTTTTCAGCCCCAAAATGTCCATCTTTACCAAACCAATACTTTCTATGTCATGGCCAACATACTGAGCCACCACACTGCTATCCGACTTGGCTGAACGCTGGAGGGCGGTATAATCAGTTAAAGGCTCACGAGCAATTACTATTCCCGCGGCATGAATAGAAGCATGGCGAGCCACGCCTTCTATTTTTTGAGCATTATCTATAATTTCGTGAGCAGCCGAATCCGTGTCATACAAGTCTTTTAACTCGTGAATTTCATTTAGGGCATCAGCTAAGCTCTCTTTGGTAGCTTGGCCTAAGAGCTTAGAAATTTTATCACCCATTTCATAAGGGTATCCCAAGGCTCGAGTAACGTCACGCACGGCCAAGCGGGACTGCATCATTCCAAAAGTAACTATTTGAGAAACATGGTCGGCCCCATAACGCTTAGTAATAAATTCTATAATTTCCTGACGGCTCACATCAGGAACATCACTATCGATATCAGGCGGAGAAATTCTTTCCGGATTTAAGAATCTTTCAAAAAAGAGATCGTATTTTAAAGGGTCAATATCAGTAATGCCCAAGATGTAGAGTATCAAAGAACCAGCCGCCGAACCGCGCGTATTAGTAAAAATCCCCTTATTGCGAGCGTAGGTAATAAAATCATGTACTATAAGAAAATAATCAGCAAAGCCTGTTTTCTCTATAACACTCAGCTCATAATTTAATCTTTCTCTAGCTTGTTTTTCGTCTTGAAAATGAAATTTGGGAAAATTTGTTTCCAAAAGTGATTTTAGGTAATCTAGGGAATTGGTAAAAGGTTGAGGTAATTCAAAACGAGGGAAAATTGGTTTCCCCATAGGAATTTCCACATTGCATTGCTCTGCAATTTTATGGGTATTTTCCATATACTCTTTGATTTTCGGATAGTCAGCCATTTGTTCCTCAATTGCCTCTGGAGTTTTGAGGGAAAAGTCCTTGCCTTTGAGGCTTAACCTTCCTTCGTCGTAAATAGTGGAACCAGTTTGAATGGCTAATAAAATATCTTGAGCCGGTCCGTCCTCAGGTTTTAAATAATGGGAATCGCAAGTAACGATACAAGGTAAATTAAATTCTTCAGATAGCTTCACCATGCCATCATTGACTACTTTTTGTTCAGGAATTTCAGAATGCGGTTGCAGCTCTAAGTAAAAATTTCCCTCTTCAAAAAGGTCCTTGTATTCAACCGTCAACTTTCGCGCTAATTCGTAATTATTTTTAATTAAAGCCTGCGAGATTTCACCTTTTAGGCAGCTGGAGGAAGCAATCAAGCCTTTGCTATATCTTTTTAAATGCTCTCTGTCTGTGCGAGGTTTATAATAATACCCTTCTAGGTGCGCCGAGCTCACTAACCTCATCAGGTTTTGATAACCTTCGTAATTTTTGGCGAGAAGAATCAGGTGATAGTTAGTACTATCTATACCGCTCTCTTTATCAGTTAATTTTCTTGGCGCTACATACATTTCACAGCCTAAAATGGGCTTTATTCCAGCCGCGCGAGCCTTAGTATAGAATTCGATCAAACCATAAACCACACCGTGGTCGGTTAGGGCCAAACTATCCATTCCGAGTTCCTTAACCCTAGCTACCAAATCGTCTATTTTGGATAGGCCATCAAGCAAACTGTAGTGACTGTGGACATGAAGATGGGTAAAAGGCATGGATAAATCGTCAATTAATAACCCCATTATAGCAATTAAAAAAGTTTTGGCAAAATTGGCAGATTTAATTCTTTATGCTTTAATAACCAGACTAAAATGAAATATTCAAAGCCAAAAATTTTAATAATTTTAGGCCAAACAGCCACAGGGAAATCAGATTTAGCCATTGCCCTCGCCCAAAAATACAACGGCGCCATTATTTCTGCTGACTCTCGCCAAGTTTATCGAGGAATGGACTTGGGCTCAGGTAAAGTTAAACGCGATACTAACTCATCCGGCGCTGATTTTAAAAGCGAAGGCATCCCTCACTACCTTATAGACATAGCCGACCCGAAAAAAGATGTTTTTACTGTTAGTGATTTTTTAGTTCAAGCCAAAAAGGCCCTCAAAGATATAGAACAAAAGAAACAATTGCCTATTATTTGCGGGGGTACAGGTTTATATATCTCCGCCTTACTAGAAAATTGGCAACTTCCTAAAATTAAACCCAATCTTAAACTAAGAAGCGAATTGGAAACTTTATCAACCAATGCCCTTGTCAAGAAATTAAAAATCTTGGACCCGGAAAGAGCAAAAAAGATCGACCTGGCTAATCGCAGGCGGCTTATTCGCAGTTTAGAAAACGCCCTTCAAAGCAGCCAACCATTACCGCCCTTAAAAAAGGGAAGGGCCTTGGGAGAATTTCTTATCCTTGGCCTCAGAAGAGATAATCAACAAATTAAAAAACTTATTGCGCTAAGATTAGACAAGCGCCTGCGTTTAAAAATGTTAGAAGAAATTATTACCTTGAAAAAGACAGGCGTATCCAGCGAACGCTTAGAAAATTTTGGTCTAGAATATCGGTTCCTTAACCGTTATCTTGAGGGTAAAATTACCTACCAAGAGATGAAAGAGCAGTTAACCAATGCCATTTATCATTTTGCCAAAAGGCAAAACACTTGGTTCAAAAGAATACCCAATGTCTATTGGTTTTCCACCAAAAAAGAAAATAAAAAAGCCTTCAAACTAGTCGAAGACTTTCTTAAAAATTAAAAGCGCATCCCCTAAACTGCTTTTGCTAACTCTTGTTCCAGCAGTTTTTTTAGTACTTCTGGATTGGCCTTACCATGAGTAGCTGCCATCGTTTGACCAAGCAAAAATTGAATAGCGGTGGTTTTCCCCCTTTTGTATTCGCTAACTGCCTTCACATTTTTTGCTAGTACCTCTGCTACTATTTTAGCTAGAGCCTCCGTGTCATTATTCTGAGTATATTCTTTCAAAAGACCGTCCAAGCCCTCTTTTTTCCAATCTTGATTATTCGCATCGGTAATTATAACTAGAATCTTTTTAGCCGAGGCGCTATTAATTTTGCCTTCAGCTAAAGCTATAATTAGATTTTTATAATCAGCCTGATGAATAAATTCCTCGCTCACTTCTACCCCCTGGAGAGAGGCCAATCCCACTAAATCAGAGGCTAAATAATTATAAGCCAATCTATTAAGTTTTTCTAAAACCAAAGGCCCTTTTTGTAATTCTTTAAATGATTGAGTTAGACTCTCGTAATATTTGGCAACATGCGCATCACGAATAAGGAGATTGGCTTCCTGGCTATTAAGTTTATAAGCTTCTTGAAAATAAGTTTTTTTATCCCAAGGGAATTTGGGCAACTCTTTTTGCACTTCATCTAAATCAAATAACGTTTCTTTATCTTCTTTTGACCAGACATGCATACGAGGCAAATCTGGTTCATAAAAATATCTGTAGTCATTAGCATTCTCTTTTATTCTCTGAGAAATAGTTGCATTATCATTTTCTAACCATCCTCGGGTTTCCTGAACCACCTGTCCGCCCTCTTCAATTAAATCTATTTGCCGACGGGTTTCATAGTCTATAGCTTTCTCCAGAACTCTAAAAGAATTAAGATTCTTCACCTCTACTTTGGTGCCAAGTTTCTCTTCCCCCTTCAACCTCACCGAAATATTGGCCTCGCAACGCATTTGACCTTTTTCCATATTAGCTTCAGATACCCCTAGAGTTTTATAAAGGATTTGCAAGCCTTCACAAAATAATCTTGCCTCCATTCCGCTTCTTATGGTTGGCTCAGTCACTAATTCCATCAAGGGGACCCCGGCTCGATTAAAATCTACTAAAGTATTTTGTTGCCCATGGGTAAGTTTAGCCACGTCTTCCTCTAAGTGCACCCTAGTAATAGCTACCCGCTTGGGAGATAAATCATTGCTCAAGTAAAGGTCCAAGTAACCGCCTAAGCACAAAGGCATATCATATTGAGAAATTTGATAGCTTTTTGGCAAGTCAGGGTAAAAATAATTTTTTCTATCAAATTTAGAATACTCTGCAATTTGAGAGTGCAAAGCCAGACCCACTTTAATCACCTGCTTGACTGCCCCGATATTAATAGTGGGCATAGCTCCCGGCTGCCCAGTACATATAGGACAAATATAGGTATTGGTCTCTGCTCCTTCCGGGTCATTAGGACAAGAGCAAAACATCTTCTGCTTAGTAATGAGCTCTGCGTGAATTTCAAGACCCACTACTGTTTCATATTTTGAATAAATGTCGTTCATCATAAAAATAGGTTTGTGGAGTTATAGTTCGACTTCGCTTCTTGCTTTATAAACTTAAGAACTTTAAAAACTTGATAAACTTATGACCCATTCTAGCACAAAAAGGATTACAAAAAAACCGGATTTAGGTCCGGTTTTTTGCATATTAAAACATCGGGTTAATAAGATGCATTCATAATGTGTCACTTCTAAGAAAGTATGTAATGACTCCCCCACCGGAACTGTCAATTAATTTATAAATCTAGATTTGAAGAAAAGACTATCGCTTATATCTAATTTTTTTAATTTATTTATTACCAGAATAA
>DAONGQ010000001.1:66657-82208 GCA_035404205.1 Candidatus Paceibacterota bacterium
AAGAAAAGACTATCGCTTATATCTAATTTTTTTAATTTATTTATTACCAGAATAATGGAAAATAGCAACCATAAGCTCAAATAAATCATGGCATTCCCTCCGTAAGTAAAAACAAAAAAATTAAAAATCGCATGAATAACGATGCCGACCAGCAAGCCCAAAGCAATGCCCTTTTTATCATGTTCCCAACCCTCATTATTTTTTGCTAGCAATCCCCAGATTAAACCAATTAGACTGGCAGTAAAAATATGCAAAAGATTGGCGCCCAAAAAACGACCAAATAAAGTGCTAAAAATGGTAAGCAAGCCTTGATCGGCGGTAATTAAATTAGCCGAAACCATAATATTCTCTACCAAGGCAAAGCCAGCCGCCCCCATTACCAAATATATAACAGCATCTATAGGTTCGTCGAAATAAGGATTATATCTTAGGATAAGATAAATGATAAAAAATTTAACTAATTCTTCTATGACGGCTCCGCCTAAAACCATAACTGCCCTAAACGTTAGCACTGGTAATTGAACAAGACGAACACTATTGTTTATCAAAAAGGTCTCATAGCCAATAATAATGGGAGAAATAAGCATGCCGGCCACAAAGCAGCCCCACAACCATTTTTTAGGCTCCGGCTTAGTCTTATCGCGTTTTAGAAAGAGGGAAAGCCAAAAAATAATAGGTAAAATTGCCAGGATATTAGCAGCCAAGATAATCCACAATTTATAAAAAAAAGACATATAATTAATGACAATCTTTAGATTTTATGCTAGCAGTATTATTTTGTGCATCAATGATAAAATCATCAAAAATGACAGGAATAAGTTTTTGGAATTCCGAGAGAAGTGGAATCATTATTTCTCTTATTTGGGGATGAGCGGCCGTGGCTGTTCTCATCTTAAAAATATGCCTCCATTCCCTTAAATTGGCAGTCATAACAATTTCCGTTTTTAATGAATTGGGCAATAAACTGCGAGCTTGTTCAGGAGTAGCCCCTTTTCCCAGCAATTTTTCATAGTTTTCTGCTGCTGCTTGAACGCCGGCCAACCACAGGGCATATAATTCACTCTCCTTAGAGAAAAAAGAAGGCTCAATAAATTGGATTTTATGCCCATAATTACAATAGCGCGTAGACTCTTGGGTGTAGGCAGCCAGACGGTGCCTTACTAATTCGTGAGTAACCCCTCTATCACAGATGAATCTCACAGTCACACTCTCATGTTCTAAGATACTTTCGTGTCCCCAATCTAAAATTTTTTTAATAAATACTGACGCGCTCCCCTCATTAGCCTTATCTTCGCTTTTATGAGATAGGCGACCATACATTTCTAGTCTCTTTAAAATAGCTCCCCCATCAATAACAGTTTCTATTTTATGCCCCGGTTTAATAATTTCTATTTCCATAATCATATTTTTAAAAGTTTTAAAAGCTGCGCATAGATATCGGCATTGATTTCTTCCGGCGACCTATCCGCATCTATTACAATCCAATGTTTAGAATCTTTTTTAGCCATTTTAAGATAGGCTTGCCGAACTTTAAGGAAAAATGGCAATTTTTCCTTCTCAAATCTCGTCGGATTTTCGCCTCTTTTTCCTAAACGTTCAGTAAGAAGATTGCGTTTTTTATTCAAAGGCAGGTCTAACAAAAAAACTAAGTCCGGTTTTATCCCCCCAGTAGCCCATTTGACCAATTGATAAATTTCTTTTTCTCTTAGGCCCCTCCCCGCGCCCTGATAAGCAATAGACGACGGCCAGTTACGGTCAGAGATAACTACCACGCCCTTCTTTAAACTAGGCGTAATAATTTCTTCATAATGTTGAGCTCTATCGGCAAAAAAAAGGAGCAATTCAGCCGTAGCGCTCATCTTTCCTTTATTATATTGCAGAATTTGCCTAATCGGTTCGCCTAAACACGTCTTTGGCCCAGGCTCTTTAGTTAAAAGGCAGGGAATATTATCGTCTTTGAGACATTTTTCTAACATTTTTAGTTGAGTGCCTTTTCCACAGCCATCTATCCCTTCCAAGAAAATCAAACGGCCTTTATAAGAACCACTCTTAGGTCGAACCTGAGCGCTAACTTTGCCGTGAATTGCCATAATTTTGTTTCTTCAATTATAGAAACTCATTAAAAGTTTATCAAGTCTTTAAATTAAGTTCATTCAGCCGCTATTCCAAAAACTATTTAGTCAGCACTCAAAATGACAAATTAAAAACCACCCCGCAGGGTGGTTTTTTATTCTACTATGTCTATGCCCATACTGCGAGCAGCTCCTTCCACAATCTTTACAGCCGCCTCAATACTGTTAGCATTCAAATCTGGCATCTTTTTGTTAGCAATCTCTTCTACTTGAGCTCGCGTTACCTTGCCCACCTTAACTTTGAGAGGATTACTAGAACCCTTCTCTATCCCTGCCGCTCTACGGAGAAGGTCAGAAACAGGAGAAATATGATAAGCTAAATCAAAGGTTCTATCTTGATAAATAGTAATTTCCACTGGCACTATCTCTCCTGGTTTATCGGCTGTGGCAGCATTAAATTTAGAACAAAAATCCTGAATATTAACACCGTGCTGACCAAGAGCTGGGCCAACGGGTGGAGTAGGCGTAGCCTTACCGGCCAAAATTTGAAGTTTAAGAACAGCTTTAATTGCTTTTGCCATAATAAAAAATAAAAACTTTAAGTATACTTTAATTTTTTTTGACTTCTAAGAAATCTAGGTCCAACGGAGTTTCCCGATTGAAAAGAGTAACGATTACTTTGACCCTGCCTTTCTCTTCGTCTACTTCAGTTATTTTGCCTTCAAAATCCTTAAAGGGTCCTTCCGTAATCTTAACAACATCCCCCGGCCGGTAGCTAATCTTATAACGAGGCTCTACCTCGCCCAAATTTTTAGTAATAATACCCATTTCCTCAGTAGAAACTGGCATAGGCGTAGTTTCTGTGCCTATAAATCCAGTTACTTTGGGCGTATTACGCACTACATACCAAGACTCGTCGGTAACGATCATATCAACTAGAATATATCCGGGATAAAGCTTTTCTTCTACCACCTCCCTCTTGCCATTCTTTAGTTTTATTTTTTTAACCTTAGGAACAAGCACCTTAAAAATCTTATCCTGCATATCTAGAGCGGTAATTCTTTGCTCCAAACTTTTGGCAACGGCATCCTCGTAACCAGAATAAGTTCTGATTACGTACCAATTCCTGCCAAGATTAATCTGTTGTTTAGCCATGGTCTTCTTATAGTAAGCTCACCCCCCAACTTAATAACTTATCAACTAAAAGTAATAATAAGGACGCCAAAACAATAACAAAGAGCACTTGGAAAAAGGTCTTAGTCAAAGAGGCTTTATCCGGCCAAGTGACTTTCTTTAGTTCATGTCTTGACTCTTGAATATAATTTTTAATTGAGGTAAAAACTTTTGCCATAATTTTTAAAGCTATTTTAAAATGCCCGGATGGGCACTGCCCTATAGTAACAAATGTGCCCTAAAATGTCAAAAATTTAGACATCCAAATTCTTAACGCTTTTAGCGTAAGCTTGAATGAACTTCTTGCGAGGAAGTACTTCGTCTCCCATCAAGATATTAAATAATTTATCTGCTTCTTCTTCATCCACTAATTCCACTTTCTTTAAAACTCGATTAGCGGGATTCATGGTTGTTTCCCAGAGCTGCTGCGGATTCATTTCCCCTAAACCTTTATACCGTTGAATGGCAATGCCTTTTACTTGGCTCAGCTCGGATTCCTCTTCCGTTTCTACTGGTGTTGCCTCTTCTATTTCCGAGTTTTCTTTCTCGTCAGTTTGAATTTCTTTTGTTTTTTCCTTTTTATTCGCTTTTAGTGTTTTACTTAATTCGCTAATAATTTTATCTCGCTCTTCATCGGAATAGGCATAACTCATGTTCTTGCCTGATTGAATGCGGTATAGGGGCGGCTGGGCAATATAAACATAACCATCATCGATGAGGGGCCTGAAATACCGGTAAAATAAAGTCAATAGCAGGGTGCTAATGTGAGCACCATCGACATCAGCATCAGTCATAATGATAATTTTATGATAGCGTAATTTAGTCAAATCAAAATCAGGGCTAATAGAGGTTCCAATGGCAATTATTAAGGCTCTAATCTCTTCGTTAATCATCATTTTATCCACCCTGGTTCGCTCTACATTTAAGATTTTTCCTCGTAGCGGTAAAATAGCTTGGGTGAAACGATCGCGGCCTTGTTTGGCGCTACCGCCTGCGGAATCTCCCTCAACAATAAATAATTCCGAATCCTCCGGCTTACGACTAGTACAATCGGCTAGTTTTCCTGGAAGCGAGGCGCCACTCAAAGCCCCTTTTCTTAAGACATTGTCTCTGGCGCTTTTAGCTGCCATACGGGCTCTCGATGCCAACATGCACTTCTCGAGCATTTTTTTGGCATCATCTTTATTTTTCTCTAGAAATTCTTTTAGAGTATCATTCACCACTGTTTCTACCGCCTGTCTCACTTCGGGATTACCCAATTTAGCCTTAGTTTGACCCTCAAACTGAGGATCCCTTAACTTCACGCTCACAATAGCGGCGAGGCCCTCTCTCACATCATCTCCAGTTAAATTACCTTCTTTTAGAATCCCGCTATTTTTAGCATAATCATTCAGGGAACGTGTTAACGCCGAACGAAAACCAGTTAAATGCATTCCTCCCTCCGGAGTGTGAATGTTATTCGCAAAACTTAATTCATAAGCCTCGATCTCATCTAGATAGCGTAAGGCCACTTCGACATTAATACCATTGATTTCCTTTTGAACATAAAAGATATTGCTATGCAAAGGTTGACTCTCTGCAGTTAAGTATTTTAAATAGGCAATGAGACCGTCGGCAAAATGAAAAGTGTAGGTAGGCGTAAGAGCGCCGGGTCTTTCATCTAAAACCCTAATAGTAATCCCTGGGGTAAGATAAGCCTGCTCTCTTAAATGGTCAATAATAGTTTTAAAATTGAACTTGATTTCAGGAAAAATCTTTGGATCTGGTTGGAAAAGGACATAGGTACCGTTATGGCTGCACGAGCCAATAGGTTTCACTTTTGCCAGTGGTTTACCAGCATTATATTCCTGCATATATTTCTTTCCTTCTCGGCACACTTCTACCCTCATGTAAGTAGATAGGGCATTAACTACGGAAACGCCTACACCGTGAAGACCACCAGAAATTTTATATGAGCTACCGCCAAATTTCCCGCCAGCATGAAGGGTACAAAGAACTGTTTCTAAGGCAGATTTCTTGGTCTGGGGATGGATATCAACAGGAATACCACGTCCATCATCTAAAACGCTGATTTTATCGTCTGCCATGATTCTGACGATAATATTTTTACAAAAACCAGCCATGGCTTCATCCAGGGAATTATCTACAACTTCCCAAACCAAATGGTGCACCCCATCGATTCCGGTAGAACCAATGTACATGCCAGGCCGTTTTCTTACTGGTTCTAGCCCTTCTAAAACATAAATGTCTTTGGCACCATAAGATTCTGTCACTTGGTTATCTTGAGCTTTTTTATCAGCCATAAGTAAATGGGTTAATGCAAGTAAAAAATTAAATTATCTAACTTCTACGTTCCAACGAGCGACCAAATCCTTTTCAATTTTATCCAGCGCTTGATTAATTTCTTCGCTAGAAAGAGTCCTGTCTTTATGTCTAAAAAGTAAATGAAAAGCCACACTCTTTTTATCTTCTGGCAAATTTTTTCCCGCGTAAACATCAAAAACTTCCACGTCTTCCAAGATTCCCTCTTGGGCATCGTTGATTAATTTTAAAATATCGGCGATGGAAATGTTTTTTTGAATTAAAATGGATAAGTCTCTTTTAGCTGCAGGGTATTTATTTAAAGGCACTATTTGCTTATTAACACTTGTCTTTAAGACCATGTTTAGAAGAGCTGTTTCGTCAATATGAAAATAGAGGATTGATTTAATTTGGTTGAAAGTGGATAGAACTTCTTTTTTGCAAAAACCTAACCAGCCCACTACTTGGTCCCCTACTTCTATATTAAGGATGGTTTTATCATCGACAGTGACTAGCCCAGTATAACATTCGTCGTTAGCCAAAGAAAAGCGGGCTGGCAAGCCTTCTTTAGCAAGCCAACGCAAAATAAGCCCCTTGCTAGTGCGTAAAAGCTCTTCTGGGTCTTCTTCAAAAATAGCCAGCACTCCAGCTAAATAAGGAAATTCTCTGAACTGATTATTGTTTTTTTCATAAGTTTTCCCTGTGGCTACCAAGCGAATATTTTTAATAGTCAAAAAGTCATTAACTTGTTTTTCTGTATTTCTTAGGCCCTTCAGTAGGTTAATAAAAGAGAGTGGCTGCAAGTAGGCGGCATCTTGGCTGACAGGATTGACTAAATTTACAGTTCTATTTTGCCAATAAGCGTTAAGCTCGTTGTAATCATTATTGCCAATAAAAGAATAGGTATAGACATCATTAAATCCTTGACTAATAAAATAACTTTTTGTGCGCGCTTCCAAATTCAACTGTTCATTGGGCTCTGGCATGGTTAAAAAACCCAATGGCTTTTGGCTTTGCAGAGAATCATAGCCAATTAAACGGGCGGCCTCCCCTATGATGTCCTCGGCTTCTGTTACATCCAATCTGTAGTAAGGCACATTTACCAGCCAAGCGGAAACATTATTCTTTTTAATATTTTTTATCTTGAAACCTAAAGCGTTTAATTTCTTTTTTGCCTCACTTAAATCTATTGTCTGACCAATAATTTGAGCAAACCTTGCCAAAGGGACTATGATTTCCCTTTCTTTCCCTTTAGAGTTCTCTTCCCAAACACCAGTATCAATAGCCTCTTTGGCTATAGCACCACCGGCAACTTTTTGAATCAAATGGCAAACACGATTGAGGGCAACTTCTGTCAATTCTGGAGACAATTTATGCTCAAATCTCCAAGAAGCATCGGTCTTTAACTGTAATTTTACGCTAGTTAGGTGGGTCGCTCGATAATCAAAATTAGCGCTCTCTATCACAATATTTTTCGTAAAACTGCTAATGGCGGCTCGCTGCCCGCCTTTTACGCCAGCGATGCCCAAAGGTTCGTGGCTATCAGCGATCACCAGAGTGCTTTCGTCTAGTTTATAAGTGTCATTATCAAGAGTGGTGATAATTTCCCCTTTTTTAGCATCGCGGATAACTATATTTTTTATCTTGACCTCCTGCTCTCCATTTGCGGCGCTATCAATTCTATCATAATCAAAAGCATGCAAAGGCTGCCCCAACTCCAACATTGTATAATTGGTTGCATCTACAATATTGTTAATGGGGCGAAGACCACAAGTAACTAATTTTTCCTGCATCCAAATAGGCGAGGGTTTTACTGTCACCCCTAAAATCAGACGACAACTGTAACGTCGGCACTTTTTGTTATTTTGAATTTTTACTTTCAAATAATCGTCAACTTTAATTTTATTGTCTACTTTCAATTCCGTAGGAGGTAGTTTAAGTTTCCTGTTTGTAATAGCAGCTAATTCTCTACTAAGCCCCAGATGATTAGAGACGTCTCCCACCCTATTAGAAAGCAGGTCTACTTCCAAGATATCACCCGTGTTAGTAAGGTCCCGAGCTTCCAAAGAATGGTTGGTTAATAACTCCGCCAATTCTTTGGTAGTTTTTTTTAACCCCGTAATTTCTTTTAGCCAAGCAGCAGAAAATTTCATATACTTGTTTTAAATAAAGCTGACCGCTCTTGATTAATTTTAGAACTGTCTTAATAAACGTAGGTCTGGATTATGAAAAAGGCGAATGTCGTTGATACCATACTTGAGCATGGCAATTCTCTCTAATCCTAAACCAAAAGCAAAACCCTGCCACATTTTAGAATCAATGTTGACATTCTCTAGTACCTTTGGGTGAACCATCCCGGCGCCACAAATTTCTATCCAACCGGTATGGCCACAAATATTACAGCCGTCTCCGTGACAATTAAAACAGCTCATATCCATTTCTACGCCTGGGGTAACGAAAGGAAAATAGCTGGGTCTTAGGCGAATGGTTATATTTGCTTGTTTGAAAACGTAGCCCAAGGTTTTCTCCAAAATATATTTTAAATTCCCCAAATTAACATTCTTATCTATCATAAGACCCTCCAACTGATGAAATTGCACCTCGTGGGTAGCATCCAAAGCTTCGTAACGATAAGTAGTCCCGAGAGCCACCATCTTAAGGGGCGGTTTATGATTCTCCATATATCTTATCTGCAAAGGAGACGTATGTGTTCTCAATAAATAATTGGCACTTTTACTTTTTTTGTCTGTGTTGGCATCATTTTTATTGCTGACCCAGATAGTATCCCACATCTCTCTTGCTGGATGCTCTTCAGGAATATTTAAAGCGTCAAAGTTATAATATTCCGTTTCTATATCTGGACCGGTGACGACGCTAAAACCCAGCTCTTCAAAGGCCTTGACTAGGTCATTCTCTACCAGAGTTAAAGGGTGAGAAAATCCATAGTTAGCCTCCTTGGCCGGTAATGATAAATCTATTTCTAAATCAGACATTTCTGTTGCGCTAGCAAGGTATGAGACTTTGTCCTCATATTGTTTAAGCATTTCACTTCTGGCTTTATTAATTTCTTTGCCCAGCGCTTTTCGCTCTTCAGGTTTTTTCTCTTTGAGTTCTTTATTTAAAATTCCCAACTGGCTCTGTTTCCCCAAATAATGATTATGCCAAGCCTCCAAAGCCTTATTATCACTAATTGACTTTAGAGCATTAAGAGCCTCTGTGCGATAGCTTTCGAGATCAAATTCCATAGAATTATAGTATTTAAAAGCAAGCTATATTATAGCAAAAAAGACCTATTTTTTCAAGTAAAAATGTTTACAAAAATTAATAGATATGTTATAAATAACGGGTAGAAATGCTTAAGAAATGGCTAGAAAGCCTTAAATCTTGCTATTCAGCCATTTTCTGATATAATAGTAAAGTTAAATTATCGCGGGGTAGAGAAGTAGTATCTCGTGAGGCCCATAACCTCAAGGCACAGGTGCAAATCCTGTCCCCGCAACAGCTTTTTATAAAGCTAACCTAAGTTTGTTTAGGTTTTTCTTGTTTTAGCAGATATTTTTGTTTGCTATATCTCCTTAAAAACTTGATAAACTCAGTAAACTTGATAAACTTATCAAGACCCGGCAGGGTAGCTCAGTTGGTAGAGCATGGGACTCATAAACCCAAGGTCGTGGGTCCGATCCCCACCCCTGTCACAAAATAAGATAAAGACGAAATCGAAAAGTCCCGCTTGCGTTAAGAGAATCTTTTGCTATAATCAAAAGTTATGCAGTGGTAGCTTAGCCTGGCTTAAAGCGCCTCCCTGTCACGGAGGAGATCACGGGTCCGAATCCCGTTCACTGCGCCAAACGCTCCTCATAAAATATTATGCTTTAACCACCATTGATGGTTTTTTAATGTTTCTACTTTACAAACTTGATAAACTTGATAAACTCATCATATGACTTCTATTAATACCAATCCAGAGGATGTTGAGTTTGTGCTGACTCGCGGTGTAGAAAATATCTATCCTACTAAAGAGGCCCTGCAAGCCGTTCTCTTGAGCGGCAAAAAATTACGCATTTATGCCGGGTTCGATCCGAGCGCTAAGTCACTTCATATCGGTAATGCTATTGTTTTGGAAAAATTGGGACAATTCCAAAAATTGGGACATCAAATTATTTTCTTAGTAGGCTCCTTTACAGGAATGATTGGCGACCCCACGGACAAAAACGCTGCTAGAGTACAACTAACTAGAAACGAGGTTTTAAAAAACAGCCGTCTTTTTAAATTACAGGCTAGCCACTATTTAAAGTTCACCGGTCCCAATCCGGCCCTGGTCAAATATAACCATACTTGGCATGACAAAATAAGCTTTAAAGACCTCATTGCTCTCGCTTCTCATTTCACGGTTCAGCAAATGATAGAAAGAGATATGTTTCAAAAACGCTTGGCCGAGCAAAAGCCTATCTACCTCCACGAGTTCTTTTATCCCCTGGCCCAAGCTTATGATAGTGTGGCCATGAATGTTGACATGGAAATCGGCGGCAATGACCAAACATTCAATATGTTGTGCGGTCGCAGCTTAGTGAGAGAATTGAATCACAAGGAAAAATTTGTTCTTGCCCTCAAGCTTTTAGCAGACCCTAGCGGTAAAAAAATGGGTAAAACGGAGGGGAATATCATTAGTTTAGACGCTACACCCGACGATATGTACGGTCAGGTTATGGCTTGGCCCGATACCATTATTGTAAATGCTTTTGAATTGTGCACTAACATTTCCGAAGAGCAATTGGCAGATATTAAAAAGGGATTACTGGGTGGTATGAATCCCAAAGAAGCGAAAAGCCGTTTAGCTTTTCTTATTACTGAATTAAACTATGACACTCAAAAGGCCACAGCCGCCCAAAACCGCTTTGAAAAAGTTTTTAGCCAGAAAGATTTAGAAGGGAAAATGCCCTTTTTGCATATAAAGCCAAATCTAAATCTAATGGATATAGTTTTGACAACTAAGCCAGAATTGAGTAAAAGCGCGGCCAGAAGGCTAATAGAACAAGGGGCTGTTTCTATAAATCAGATGGCTTACAAAGATTGGGATAAAGTCCCCCCCTATCACGCTAACGATGTCTTAAAAATAGGCAAACACGAATTCTGGAAAATTAAATAAAGCCTCATAAAAAATACCCTAGCTAAAGCTAGGATATTTTAATGCCCATCTTGTTTAAGCCCTCCTCATATAGCAAAAAATATTTTCTAGCTTCTGCTTGGTCTAGAGAGTATTGTTTTTCCACTATTTGATGACACACTTGATTGGCCAATTTTAAATTAAATTTTGTTTCGTCATCCAATACTTCCGGCGATAATTTTTCCAGCATCTCGGACAAATCCTTTCCCTTATACCCCATTTCGCTAATAATTGTTTTCACAATTCCGTCCGCCTTAAGAAGAGCAATCTGCCAAGCAATCCGGTTGGCTGATTCCATCAATTTTTCGGCCTTCTTAAATCTTCTTCTTAAAATAATTAATGGCGTTCGATTAAGCCAAAATACCTCTTTCCAACTATTAATTTTTTTGTGCCATAAATCCAGTTTCTTATAATAAACTGCAATCCTCCAAATCAATAATAAAGAAAAACATAAACTGAGGATTTTAAGAAAAGAAAAAAAATTAAAAGGCATAAGACTAGGTTAGCTTACTGGAACTGTAATAATTTTTCCACTTGCTCTCCAAAATTAAGTAAAGAAAAATCTTGGTATCTGCTTGCTATTAACTGCACACCCAAAGGTAATCCCTCTGGATTAAATCCCGCCTTTAAATTAATAGCTGGTACCCCTGCCAAATTTGCCGACACGGTAAAAATATCGGCTAGATACATAGAAAGGGGGTCATTAGTTTTAGCCCCAAGCGCAAAAGCGGGTGTAGGAGTGGTAGGAGTAAGAAGATAATCCACTTGTTTAAAAACCCTGTCGAAATCACGCCTAATAGCCTCTTGTACTTGGAGAGCCTTTTTATAATAAGTGTCGTAATAGCCAGCTGATAAAACATATGTGCCTAAAAGTATTCTACGACGCGATTCTTTACCAAAGCCAGACCCCTTATTTCTTAGATAATAATCTAGTATATTTTCCCCCTCCTTAAAACCGTTTTTATTGGCATAACGCAAACCATCGTATCTACCTAAATTGGAGCTGGCTTCCGCCGGCATAATAATGTAATAGCAGGGTAGGGCCAAACTGGTGAGAGGCAAGCTCACTTCCTCTATAGAAGCTCCGGCCATTTTCAGTTTATCAATAAGCTTTTCTAAGCAAAGCTTGATAGCAGGGTCCGTCCCTTCTACGAAATATTCTTTAGGCAAACCTATTTTAATCGCTTGCCAATCTTTGAGAGGCGCTTCTAAAGGAAGAGAAACAGTAGTAGCGTCTTTAGAATCTTTGCCGGCAATAACTTTAAAAATCGTCTTACAATCGTTAACATTATTCGTCAGTGGACCAATTTGGTCCAATGAAGATGATAAGGCCAATAAACCATAACGCGAAACTGCTCCATAACTAGGCTTAAAACCCACTACTCCGCAAAAAGAAGCAGGTTGCCTAATGGAACCGCCGGTATCAGAACCAAGGGCGGCTACGGCTAGCTCGGCGGCTACGGCCACAGCCGAACCACCGGATGAACCGCCCGGCACTAGCTTCAAATTGTAGGGATTATGGGTTGGACCAAAAGCCGAATGCTCTGTGGAGGAGCCCATAGCAAATTCATCCAAATTAGTTTTTCCTAAAACAATAACCCCTCTTTCTTTTAATTTGCTAATGACGGTCGCATCTTCAACTGCCGTATAATCTGCCAAAATTTTTGAAGCAGCGGTAGTCTTTAAACCCTTAACCAGGATATTGTCTTTTACTGCTATAGGAATACCGGCGAGAGTTTCCTGGGGATTATTTTCCAAAATTTTTTCAGCCTTTTTTATTGCCTCGCCCAAAGAAATCTCCTCATTAAGAGATAAATAGGCATTCAATTCCCCATTGCGTTTTTGAATCCGTCCGTTGAAATCTTTCACTAAATCATTGATAGCAACTTCGTGGTTTACTAGTTTTTGATGAATTTCTTTTATCATATTTAAAAAACCGGAGGAATTTTAAGATTGCGCCCTTCTTTTTGAGGAAATTGAGAAATAATATCTTGCGCTATATCCTTATTAACTACGGGGTTACCATCTTCTCGAACCTCGTTTAGGCTTAAACCGATTGAAGCATCCGGTAAATTATCTATTTTGGCTTCTGCCAATTGATTAACATACCCCAAAATACCTTCCAGGTCTCTCTGCAGTGACTCGTTTTCCACCTCACTTAAACTTAGCCTAGCGAGGTCTGCTAAATGATTGATTTCTTTTTTATCTAACATAAAAACAGCTACTTTAAATTAAAGTTAGCATACTATAATTAATATATCTTTGCAAACCGAATTTAAGTTTCCTTTTTGACCTTAGCTAAAAGTTCCAAGAAATCTCGTTCTGATAACATGGGGACGCCCAAGTTCAGAGCTTTGGTATATTTACTGCCTGGATTCTCTCCATATACCAAATAATTGGTTTTCGCAGTTACGCTGCCGCTGACTTTACCTCCCAAAACCTTAACCTCATTTTCAGCCTGATCACGGTTCATTTGGCTTAGCGTACCAGTAAAAACGAAAGAAACATTATGCCAAGCCAAATGGCGACTAACTGTTTTTAAAGTAAGGGTTATGCCGTTAGAGCTCAATTTTTCTAGAAGTTCTTGATTTTCACTGTGAGAAAAATAGTCGGCCAAACTCTCACCAATTTTTGGACCAAAAGCATTAATAGTTTGCCATTCTTGCGCACCTATTTGGGTGCCTACTAGCCAAATATCTCTGGGAGATTTAATGGTCAGTTTGCGCCACTCTGCTTGTTTGGTTAAATAATCAGCTACTAAATAAGCATTCTGGTCTCCAATATGACTAATGCTCAATGATACTAAAAATTTTTCTAAACTAATAACCCTTTTTTTAGTAATAGTATCTATTAAATTAAAAGCCGATAAGTCGCCAAAACCTGGTAAGCTTTTAAGGTCATCGGTGCTCAAGGTAAAAATATCGTCAACATCCTCAATCAGCCCGGCATCAACCAATTTATCTAAAATTTTTCTTCCCAGGCCTTTAATATCAAAAGCTGCTTTAGAAGTAAAATGATAAAGGCGATTTCTATCGCGAGCAGGGCAATGCTTATTAGGACAAATCGTTAAAATATTATCAGTGCTCAAAACTACTTTGGTATGGCACTCGGGGCATTCTTTGGGCATAACAAAATCTTTTTCTTCTCCTGTTCTTAGATCCGGCAATACCTCTGTAATTTTAGGAATAACATCTCCGGCTCTAGTCACTATTACTGTATCGCCTATTTTAAGCCCCAGCCTTTTAATTTCCTCTTTATTATGCAAGGTAGAACGTGTGATAACTGTTCCACCAACCAAAACTGGCTTTAAATGGGCTACGGGCGTAATCACCCCTGTTCTCCCCACTTGTACCGAAATGTCTTCCACTATAGTAGAGGCCTGCCTAGGGGCAAACTTATAGGCAATAGCCCACCGAGGGGCTTTGCCTACTACGCCCAAGATTTTTTGAAATTTTATTTCATTAACATTAATAACCGTTCCGTCTATCTCATATTCGAGGTTATCCCTTTCTTTCCCCAATTGCTCATAAAATTTATAAACGCCCTCTAGGTTATGCTCTAAGGCATTATGGGGGTTAGTTTTAAATCCCAGTGCCTTCATTATAAGGTGCTCTTCTTCGTGAGTAGTTTGACCTAGGTCGGTTACCAAAATATAGCCATAAGCATCCAATTTTCTCTCGGCTGTTATTTTAGGGTCTAATTGTCTAATAGAACCAGCCACTAAATTTCTTGGGTTCGCATATAAGGGCAAGTTTTCCTTTTCTCTCTCTTTGTTCAGACGCAGAAATTCCTTTTTAGTTAAGAATACCTCCCCCCGTATTTCAATCGTTTCAGGCCAATCTTTTTCAAGCTTTTGGACAGCTTTTGTTAACCCTAGCCTTTTTAGCTCAATAATAGCAGTTTCTTTATCATGCAAGCGCAAAGGAATAGCTTCAATAGTTTTTAAATTTTGAGTAACGTCCTCCCCTGTATAACCATCACCTCTAGTAGAGCCCTCCGTAAATAATCCTTTCCTATATATAAAAGACATGGCCAATCCATCAAACTTTTGTTCGCAATAAAAATCTAAATCATTTACGCCTGGCAAAAGTTTGATAATACTAGCGTACCAAGCCTCCATATCTTCTCGGCTAAAAGCATCATTTAAAGAAAGCATTGGCAGAGAATGTTTCACTTTTTTAAATTCGGCTAAAGGTTTTCCGGCCACCCTCTGAGTTGGAGAATCTGGCGTAATCAGCTCGGGATAAAGCGCCTCCAAATCAAAGAGCTCTTTCTTTAAAGAATCTAAAACTTCCGGAGCTACCATATCTTTATCTAAGACATGATAACTATAGCGGTATTTTTCTATAGCCTCTCTTAGTTTCGCTATTCTTTCTTTAACCTTGCCTGCGCTGTCCATGATATATTTACTCAAAATCTACTTCAATGGAGCGAGATGTCGACCCGGAATAACCCTCGGTAACAATTCTCTCATTGTTACATTCGATCGTTTTATACTCGCCACTATAAGATGGCCATGGTTCCTTGCAGACACCGCCGTCTTTTATATAATTATATAAATTTTCTTCACTAGCTCTATCTGCTAAATAGAAAGCCTTGAGGGACTCTACAGCATCATTAGACAATCTAATATCTCTAATAAAAATTGTGCTTAAACTGAAAGACATTAAAACAGCGCTGCTCAAAAGCAGTAAACTAAAGAGTAGCACCTGACCTCGTGCGCCATGTTTTAGTTGGGTAGTCATGCTTTTAAGGAGAAAAATTTAAATTACGGGGAGTAACAGCTGTTTCTAAATTGTAATCCGTGCCTGTATTACTATCCGTTGCCTTTAAAGTAATAA
>DAONGQ010000001.1:82308-101877 GCA_035404205.1 Candidatus Paceibacterota bacterium
AATCATGGGCCATGCGAATATCCCTGCCTATATAATCCAAAGCAAAGCGAATATTATTTTCCGTTTTTAAGAAGGAATAAAGTTTTCTTTCCTGCTTGATAAAACTAACATAGATGGAGCTAATCATTGTTACCACCACCAAAAAAACAGTGATTGATACAAGAGATTCCACTAAAGTAAATCCTGATTTTTGGGAAAACAATTTTTTAGGCATCTTAAGAGTTAGGATTTAACCAATTATAAAGTCGATCTTTAGCTACCACTGTTTGGGCAGTACCTTTAATATTGTATTTCACCGTTACCGTAACCTCTATATAATCTTTATGGCTAGCATCACTATCAATTATAATTCGCCGCGAAAAAATACTAGGCGTACCAGAATAATATGAGTATAAATATTTATTCTCATCAAATTTCAATGGCTTTTCACTTTCTTGAAGCAATTGGACTGTACCACTATCATTTATGCTTATATTGCATCCGCCACTAGCTTGGCTGCAATCTTTATTATTCAAAAATGTTTTAAAAATGTTGCCTTGAATAAAATCGGCATCACGCAAAGACCTAACTTCCTCTATACCCTCTTGGGCCAAACCGGTAGCTGTCAAGCGCGCCTGCATAGCAGGCACTGTCGCGGTTGTTCTTATAAGTAGAAGGAAAGCGCTTAAAATACCCACCACTAAAATGGCTACTGCTATCAGGGCTTCTATGAGGCTAAAACCATTTCGAGAATTGAAAGTTTTTTTATTCATTAGTCACCATTAATTTGTCCAATAGGCGTCACTCTTATAGTTCGAGTATTGGCTGGTTCATTAGAACTTAAACTATTTTTCAAAATGAAGGTGGGAAAATCAGCCATTGGTGTATTTAGCTCGAGTTTAGCATATTCTTTATAAACCACAGGCTCAGGAGCTAGAAAATAAAGGCTTGGAGTATTGGCGCTTATTACCATTCCCGTTGGCAATTTTATTGTTTCTAGGGAAACTGGCGTATGAGGAATACTGCAAGCCCCTTTGTCATCCCCGCTTCCCCCAGGGATAGCGGTTAAGTCACACGTTTGGGAAACAATATCATAACTATTGGCATTATTTACCAGAATACCCCATCGCACCCACTTACCTTCTAAGGTATCATTAACATTCTTGGCATTGTTCATAGCTAAATTTTCCGCCCTTCTTATTTCAAACATCAGCCTTTGTTCTGCCCTGTTTAAATTATTTTGATTTTCATTGTTACGAGAATAACCAAAAATACTGGCAGTTACTATAGCCATCATAGACATAGTCACTAAAAGCTCCACTAACGTAAAACCGGCGCGTTTTCGCGCATCAGGCTGCCTATACAGTTGTCTGTTAGCTCCTAGCATAGCGAAAATATCAAAATATTCGATTACGCTATTAACCCGAATATTTTAACATAAAATGTCAAAATATAATCCCCGGCAATAAAAACCAACAAACTGCTCGCTGCCAAAAAGGGGGCAAAGGGCAAAAAGCTCTGAAAGCCCTTCCTTTTAAAGAAAATAAGTATCGTGCCTATAATTCCTCCTAAAAGAAAGGCTATAGTTAAAACTAAGACTATACCCACCGGACCAAAAGCTGCCCCCAAAAGCAACCCCAAAATGGGATCGCCATAACCCATCGCTTTTCCGTGTGAACCGTAAGCTAAAAGCCCCAAAACAACAAAACCAATTACTGCCCCTATAAGAATACCTAACCATTCGTTACCGGCAAAAAATACCGCTTCATTAACACCTAGAAATTTTAATCCCGAACGCAAATAGAGCCACTTTGTTCGGCTGAGTGAGAGAATAAATTTTGTGATTAAATTCAACCCCAAAATACCGGAAGCCACATAGAGAAATGTATCTGGAATAAGATAGTTTCTTAAATCAAAAATAGCAATAGCCACTAAGGCGCTGAAGAAAGCCAGCCAGAAGGCAATTTGGCTGCAGAGCATGACCTTCTCCCCGATTCCAAAGGACGCATATCTAAACATGATGCTAATGAAGCTAAAACGCAAAATACGCTCAGTAATTAGCGCAAAAACCCCTCCCATTAGGAGCTCATTCCAAAAATAAAAAGAGCTTATGGGTTGATGGCAGTAACGGCATCTCCTTCTGAGAAATAAATAACTAAAAACGGGAACCAAATCCCAAGGGCTCAGGGTATGCCCGCAAGTCATACAATGGGAACGGCCATTGAGGCTTTCATCTTTTTCTCCCCTTAGAACCGCTACATTTACAAAACTGCCTATGATAGTACCAAAAACAAAGCTAGCAATAAGCCAAAACAAATTAGACATTTATTTTATTTATTCTCCTACGCAAAATGTAGTTCCAGTTCCACAATTATCATTACAGCCCCCTGTGATACTACTTTTCATAGTTTCGTCAGTGTCCTTGCCGGCTTCCAAAACCCCAGCAATTCTATAGGAAGTATAAGTGGAACCATCAGTACAATAGGTAATATTAGGATTTTTTAAAATATTGGCAGCTTTAACACCATCAGTTCCAGTTATTGCGGCAACATCCGCAGGATATTTCCCATCGGCATAAGCATTTTCTACAATAAGCTGAAGTGTATTCACATCGGAAGTGACTCTAGCGTTACGGGCCTTGGAACGAGAAGAACCCATTCCGGCTAAAATAGCGCCCGAAAGAATAGCAATAATAGAAATGACTATAAGCATTTCTACCAAAGTAAAACCCTTTAGATTCTTTTTCATAATAAATTATTTATTATTTATTAAATTATTAATTATTAACTACTGATTAAATGCATCATTTTATTTAAGAATTTAACAAATAGGAATTATGACCAGTTACATAGGATTTCCCCATATCCCAAATTCCATATCCCAATTTTTTAGTAAATTCTTTTGTCTTTCTAATTTACAAACTTTGTAAACTTTAGACTTTATAAACTTATATTACACCGTATTGGCCAATTGATAAATAGGCATAAGAATAGCCCAAACCAGCAGGCCCACAAAAATACCGAGAATAATAATCAAAACAGGTTGAAAAATATCTAAGAGAGAGGCGAATGACCTTTCTGTTTCGTCCTGATAGTATTTTGAGGCTCTCAATAGCAAATCATCCACTCGCCCTGTGCGTTCACCCACCGCTACCATTTGCGACACCATGACAGGAAATTCTATAGGATAATCCGCAATAGCTTGACTAATACTTTTGCCTTGTTTAACTTTTTCAGCCAATTCGTGACCCACTTGCTTATACAAGAAATTGCCGGTAGAATCGCCGGCTACTTCTAAAGCCGTTACGATAGGAATGCTTCCTCTTACTAGTGTTCCGCAAGTCTCGGCGAAACGGGCCAAAAATATTTGCCTGTACATGTTGCCTAGGATAGGGACTTTTAACAACCAATAACCTTTAAACCTTTCCCCTTCAGCAGAAGATAAATAATTTTTAATAACCCAAGCCAGACCGATAAGAATAACTAATAGTATAATCCCCCAATTAGCCAAAAAATGCCCGGCATTCATAAGAATCCTGGTCGCTAGTGGTGGTTGAGCATCAAACTCACCAAAAATACCAGACATTTGCGGTGCAATTGAAATGGTAATAAAAGCACCTACCACTACAAAAGTGCCTAAAACAAAGAGAGGATAAACTAGGGCGCTCTTGGCGCGAGCATTGAGTTTGTATTCATGGTCAGCGTAATCCGCCAAATAGCCCAGTGTTTCTTCCAGTCTACCCGACAATTCTGCTGACCTAACCATCTGAATGTAAAATTCGGAAAAAACTCCTTCGTTCCTAGCCATAGCCTGAGATAAAGTCAGTCCTGAGTCTATATCTATATTCAACTGATAAATGGTATCCTTCATGGCCGGGCTAGAGGTTTGGGCTATGAGAGACTTAAGAGACTCGCTTAAAGGAACATGCGCTTGAAGCAGAGTGGAAAATTGCCTCATGAATAAGGACAGCTCCTGGCCATTAATTCTATTCCGTTTGCCAAAAAGATCTTCCCAAAAACTTCTTTGCGATTCGGGCTCTAAATTCAAAACCGTTAAATCATGTCCCTGAAGGGTAGAAATAGCTGAATCTAAAGACTGAGCGTCAATTTTACCCGCTTGAATTTGCCCTTGACTATCCCTAGCTTGATAATAGAAAATCATATGGTTAGTTAAGCATCATTCTTAATTCTCCTGGATTCAAAGAATAAATTTCCGCATTTTCCATAGAAATTATTTTCTTTTTAACCAAATCAGACAAAGACCTGTTCATGGAAATCATACCTTCCTGGGCATTAGTATCAATGACTAAATCCAATTGGTAATTCTTGCCTTCTCTAATGAGATTCTTTACCGCCGAATTAGCTAACATGACCTCGCAAACTGGCACACGCCCTCCGCTAATTTTGGGCACTAATCTTTGGGACACTATGGCTACTATAGAAGCAGCTAATTGAGACCTTACCTGATTTTGTTGGCTCGAAGGAAAACTGTCTATAATTCTGTCTAGGGTTTGGCTAGCGGAATTAGTATGCAAAGTAGAAAATACTAAATGACCCGTTTCTGCAGCTGTTAAGGCAATTGAAACTGACTCGGTATCTCTCATTTCGCCAATCATGATTACATCAGGGTCTTGGCGTAAAATAGATTTTAAACCTCTATGAAAACTTAAAGTATCGGAGCCAACTTCTCTTTGGTCTACCAAAGACCTGTCTTGGACGAAGACATATTCAATAGGGTCTTCAATGGTAATAACGTGGTCCATGCGTTTATGATTAATCTCGTCTATTAAGGCCGCCACCGTTGTAGTTTTTCCGTGTCCGGCTGGCCCAACAACCAAAACGAATCCCTGGCTATAATTGGTCAGCTCATGCAAAACTGGCGGTAAGCCTAGCGTTTCTAAATTCCTGATTTCTGCCGGGATAAGACGTAACGAAGCAGACAAATAGCCTCTTTGAAAATAGACGTTTACTCTGAAACGCATCTTATCTTCGTAATTAAAAGCAAAATCTATTTCTCTTTCTTTAATCAAGCGGTCCTGTTGTTCTGGAGTAAGCAGTCCGCTAATCAAAGCCGCCACAGAATCAGGCGTTAAAACAGGTTCTTTAGCAATCTCAATTAAATTACCATCCACCCTAAGACTAGGGCGCCTCCCCACGCTAAAATGAATATCAGAGGCTCCTTGTTGACCAGCCAATATTAACAAGTTGGCTAAGTGTTGTTGGTAATCTTCCATAAAATTAAAATTAATTTTCAGAATCAGTTGTTTTAATAACTTCCTCTAAGGTCGTTAGTCCATTTAAAGCCTTAAGCACACCGTCTTGACGCAGTGTTACCATCCCCTGCTTTTTAGCTTGAACCTCTATTTCTTGATTATCTCCTTTCCTATAAATAATCTGACTTAGCTCGGGAGACATATCTAAAGCTTCAAAAATACCTATTCTCCCCAAATAACCTTTGTAATTGCAGGTTGGGCAGCCCTTAGAGGCATAAAGCTTGTAAGGTTTTTTATAACTTAGATTGTTTTTTACCTCTGTTGGCAGAGAGTTAAGAGCTTCGTCAATAATTTTAGTTTGCATTTCATTAGCTGCAACTTCCGTTGTGCAATCCGGGCATAAATGACGAACCAATCTCTGCGAAATCATTAAGCTTATAGAGGGTGGCAGAAGGAATGACTCTGCGCCCATGTCAAGAAGCCTCGGAATCACTCCTGCGGCGTTGTTGGTGTGCAGGGTGGCCAGGACTATATGTCCAGTTAGGGCAGCATGAATGGCTAAATCCGCCGTCTCGGGGTCTCTAATTTCACCAACCATAATGACATCTGGGTCCTGACGTAAAATTGAACGCAGCCCATTAGCAAAAGTATAGCCTATTTCTGGCAATACTTGTGATTGGTTTACTCCTTCAATGGTATATTCTACGGGGTCTTCTAGGCTCACTATGTTTACCCCGTCTCTGTTTAATTCCTGAAGCATAGCATATAGAGTGGTAGATTTACCTGAACCGGTAGGCCCAGTAATCAAAATCATACCGTATGGTTTGGCTAGAGCCTTAGCCAAAATAGTAGCATTATGCCCTTCTACCCCTAAGTCTTTAATACTTTTTAATCCCACCGTGGGGTCTAAAACTCTAATGGCAACTTTTTCTCCTAAAGCGGTCGGAAAAGTCGAGACTCTATAATCGATTTCTTTCTCGTCAATATAGGTGTGAAAGCGACCATCTTGAGGAACTCTTGTCTCATCTATCTTTAAATTAGACATTACCTTAATTCTAGAAACTATGGCCGAATGAATTTCCAAGGGTAAAAAAATATTTGAGGTTAGATTCCCATCTACTCTTAAACGAATACGCAATTTGTCTCGCAACGGTTCTATGTGGATATCGGAAGCGCGCGTACGAACTGCGTAAGTAAAGACAGCCGATAATAATTTAATGATGGGAGCCTCCTCAGCAATGGCACCTTGGGCATTTAAATTAACAGCTTGACCCACTGATCGCGTTTTATCTTTGAAAGCTTTTTGATTAAAATCTTGCTGTAGACTAGTTAAGATTTTCCTGAGGTCCTCAGCAAATGTTTGATATTGGGTCCAAAGCCTTTTTAAATCGCTTTGGGAAACAATATAAACTTTGATGCCTAAATGCAACCTTTTGGCTATATATTTTACAGCTTCTTGCGCTTTTATATCTTCGGGGTGCAACATCCCTACCGATAAATCTACTTTATCTTTGCCCAAACAAATCACTTTATAATTGCGCGCCGCATCTTCGGGAATTAGGGCAAGAATATCTTGAGGAATAGTTTCTTGGGGAGTAAAGGTCTTGGTTGGCAAACCAAAATACTGCCCCTTCAGCGTTGCTAACTCATCCTCATTAAGAATTTTTTGCGCTAAAAGCGTTTCTTCAATATTTTTGCTATTAGCATTGATTTCGCTCTCTAAAAGAGAGGCTTTATCAGCCGTGATTATTTTTCGTTCAACTAAAAATTTTAAAAAATTAAAATCCATCGCAAAAACAGAGGGCTATTTAACAAAAGGATTGGCCTTTCCCTTTTGACTATTAGAGAACTGATTGCTATCTAAATGGCTCACTAACTGGCTTAAAAAGGGATATTCATTAAAGATGTCATTTATTTTGGCGTTTAGGTCAATGTCAGTAATAATTTCCGTGCCTTTCGGCAACAATTTTTGAATATCATTGGTTGCGACTATTTCGGGATTAACCGCTGATTTAAGAAAGAAGAACATTCCGCCTCCCACAAGCAGGGCTAAGATAATAATCCAAAGCCATAAATTATTTTTTTTCGTTGGGGCAGAATTGATATTAATACTCATAATTCTATAATTGATAATAAGCAGTTAAACTAACTTGGTATTCCAAAACTGTCGCTAGATTATTATTAGTTACAATTTTGGGTTTATTATTAGTTACCACAATACTAGTCGCGGCCAGCGTTTTGTTATTAATAATTAGACTAAAAAGGTTTAATAAACGTTTCTCCCTCTCAATTTCTTGTAAAAATGTCTTGAAGCCTAAATAGTTTCCTCTCAATGTTAGTTGGGCATTAACAAGTGCGGGCAAGTCATTGGCGGTTTGCTCACTGTTTTGACGTTCGGCATTGCTAAAAGTAAAATCTATTTTATCCAATACTAAACCATTTTGTTTGGCTAGTATGTCTAAAGTAGCTAAAATTTCAGCCGTTTGAGGCGTAGATGGTAAGACCGCTTTGATATCGCTAATTTGGTTTTCCATCTGGACCGATTCACTAGCTAGTTTATCTGCTAAAACTTTGTATTTTTCTAATTCGCTTTTATCTGCCTCCGCCAGCTTTATATCGCTCATGGTTGTCTGCAGTTGGTCTCGTTCAGGCGAAATAACTCTTAAGAATAGAAAAACCGATACAGCCAAACATAAAGTGATAACAGTAACGGCTAAAGTTTGTTTTGTGTTCTCGCGCATAGTTATTAAAAATTAAGAACGTCTTTGTTTACGCTAATTTCCATACTAAAATCATACCCTGTAGCGCTCGCCGCCTTAGCTTCCTTAAGAATTACCTTGTTAAAAGCCAATCGCCCGCTATCATCCACCAACGCTTGTTGGAAATTAAGCACCTGTTGAGAAACAGCGGAATAACTCCCTGCTGTTCCGCTTAATGTTAGAATTAATGAATCCGGGTCCCAATTAAGCAAGGTAAAATAAACGGCTGTATTAGTATTGGCTTCTATTAGAGTCATCAGTCTTGAGGTATTTGAATGCTTCTTCAAGATGCCGGTAATATTGTTCAATGTTTTTTCGGTTGCAATAATGTCCCCTTCGCTTCCAGAGAAAGAACTTTTCAGTTGCTCATTTTGTTGCTTAAGGACAGTTAAGTTTTTTTCTTGGACGCTGTTCCATGCCTTTAACCCTACCGTTACCACCACGGCTAGTATTAAGATTATAACGCTGAGCGCTACCAAACCGCTGGGCCAAGTGCTCTTAGCCTCTTTGTGGCTTAATGTATAGCTAACATCTTTCTTGATACCAGTGATATCCATATAAAAATTAATACAATTCTATACTTTATTATACTCTAAATAAACAACCAAAATCAAGCAAAAAAAATTGACTCTTAATCTGTTAGGATAGTTTCATCATAGACAGACCGCAGGCTATGGAAAGGCTAGAACCAATATCTTTAACCACTGGCTCGAGCTTACTTTCGTATTTAATCACCCCCATTTCGAAAGGATTCCCTTTTATCATTTTGCACTGCATTTCGTGCTCAAAATAAGCAACGATTCCGGGTAAATTAGCTGACCCGCCGGTCAAAACTACGGTACCAATACTAATATTATGATTACTCTCGTATAATTTCTTCGTCTTAATAGTCTGAGCCGCTATATTGCCCAAAATTGGCAACATAAGACTAGAAACGCCACTGCCATCACCATCGGTATTTATAATGCCGTAAGTCCTTTTAAGTTCCTCTGCTCTAAAAGGGTCTATGTTCATTCCCGTGGAAATCACTTGAGTTAAGTCTCCTCCGCCCAAATCTATATTCTCTACAAATTTTAGCTTGCTGTTTTCTACCACAGAAAATGAAGTCAAGCGTCCCCCTAAATCAACAATCATATAGGGCTCTTTAATTGCAGTGGAAAATATTCTTGCAGCGCTGATGCTCTCCAGTTCGATAGTATTCAAATTCAATTTTGCTAATTGTGCAGTTTTTACCAAGCGAGCAACTTCCTCTTTAGGCACAGCAATTAAAAGAACCTGTAATCCTTTATCGTCTGCGCCCACATTCACCCATTCAAGCATGGTATCTGCCAGAGGCAAAGGTATGTACTGTTTGGCCTGGTAAGCCAAAGCCTGACCAATTTCCTTATCCGGCATTTTAGGCAAGTTGACGAGAGAAACAAAGGATTCGAAAACTGGCACAGACATGCTCACGTAATCCGGTTGCATATTGGTTTTCTGAAGGAGAGTAGAAATAAGCTGAGCCGTCGGCTCTTCCACCAATTTAAAGCTGCTAGTTTGGATTGATTCATTTAATCTTTCTAGATGCGCATAATTTTCTAAAATACCATAAGAGCGCAAATAGAGATTGCCATCCGTTTTCACAATTTCTGCCACCTTAATACTAGTGGTACCGATATCAATACCCACGTAATGATTGGGTGATAAAATTTTATTAAAGAATGACATTCAAATGTTATAATATCTGCAAGAGCAGAACGATTCTATAAAGTCACCATTCATTTTAATAAGGTTTCACAAATATTGCAAACAATGAATATCGCTTCAAGGTGTTTAAACCTATTCTTACCAAATCAATGCTTAGGGTGTCATTGTTTTGTGGAAAGTCGCATCCCCTTGTGTCCCCATTGCGCCCAGCAGCTAGTACCCAATCTTAATTTTTATTGCCCCGTATGTAAAAAACGCCTACCTGATGGCGGCTTCCAATGCGACACCCATCAAACTCTTCCCTTGCGCGCTATTGCCTGCCTGTTTGATTGGCAAAACCCCTTGATGCAAAAATTGATTTTAAATTTTAAGTACCACAATCTTGTTCCCTTAAAAAATGTTTTTCAAATTTATATGAAAACCATTTTTGAACAGCAACTAAATTTCTTGGCGGAGCAGCGCTACACTATTATTCCTATTCCCTTAAGCGCCCAAAAATTAAGACAAAGGGGGTTTAATCAGGCAGAAATAATCATTCCTCCTGCAATTTCTGCGACTCTTCCGATTATGGCCAATAATCTTCTAAGAATAAAAAACAATCTTCCCCAAGCCTTAACCCGCTCTGCCCTAGAAAGAGCTCAGAACATGAGTGGAGCCTTCGCCATCAACAGTGCATCTGCCATTGCCAAAAAAAATTTTATTTTAATAGATGATGTCTATACCACTGGCGCCACTTTAAATGAAGCTGCTAAAGTACTGAAAAATAACGGAGCAAAAAACATTATTGGTATTACGCTCGCCGGTCAGATATATTAAAAGCGCCCTTAAAGCGCTTTTAATTGATGTTTTACTTCTCATTACCAGGTGCCAAATCTTGCGATTGTTTAGACGCATCTTGTTCGGGATTAGCGGTATCATCCTTTGGAGGAAATTCGAGTTTTGTTGCCGCTTCTATAGCTGCCTTCATGCCTGGCGAGATGTCGTCCTTACCGTCGTTGGAAAACGGTCCATAATCCCTCTCCCCACCCTCTCTATTTAAATTAATTTGTTCCGACATATAATTTTTATTTAAACTTATAAATGACCTTTTATTTATGTTTAAATTTTATTTTCCCTGAACTTGTTTAAGCGCATTTAGACATTAGATATTAATCATTAGCCACCCCGTATACCGTATTCGAGTTCGTTTAAACCCTAAACTTTATCTCCCTGTTTCCCGTTTAGACATTAGTCATTAGAAATTGGACATTGTGTCTTGGTCTTTGTAGACAACGCCGAATTCAAACCCATGACCTCCTCGGTGTAGTGGAACGTATAAATTACTTTGTAATTTCACGTTCCTACAACGTAAAAACGCACAATTCGCAAAGCGAATTAACGTTTTGTACGTTGTGGACGATGCAGGATTCGAACCCACGACCTCCTCGGTGTAAACGAGGCGCTCTAACCAACTGAGCTAATCGTCCATTGAAAACACTATTTAGCAGGCCTATGTTTATATCCCTTCCCTCCCTTTAAGAGCGACGCTCTAATCTCCGTCATCCGCTAACCGGCGGAGGCGGATAAGCTAATCGTCACTAAAAGTTATTTAATTTTTTATAAACCTAATTGGGTTTTAAAATAGCTGATTATTTCTTCGTCCCCAGAGAAACAAACACCGTTTTTAGTAAAAAGAAAAGGGATAGCCCCTAAATTATTCTCGGCCGTATAACCGCAAGCTTTCTGCTTGGCCAATAGCAGCTCTTTGTTTGATTGGCTAAAGTCTACCTCTAATTTTTGATAAACCATTTTAGTATCGGCTTTATTGTCTTTCAAAAAATCTTCTACTTTGATGCAATGAGGGCAGGCGGAAGAATAAAATAATAAATCAGCATTGGGCTGAATCGCAATGGTGCGCTGCGATTGTATTCGAGCATAAATTAATAAACCCGCAATCAGGACGATAACAACCCCTCCAAATATTAATAAGCCTTTATCTTTAAGATTTTTCATATAATAACGTCAAAAACATTATATCAGCCCCCTCACAATAGCATTTTGCCTTCTTTTTTTCAATGAGAAAAAATCTTCCCGCTAGCGCGCAACTAAAAAGAGCCAAACAAAATGGCTTGTTTCGTTGGGACCTGTGGAACGTACAAATTGTTTTACAATTTTACGTTCCAACAACGTAAAAATTTCTCTAAAATTTTGTTCGTTGTGCCGAGGGAGTGAATCGGACACTCGACGCTATGCTCTTCAGGCATACGCTCTACCACTGAGCTACCTCGGCTGACAAGACGAAATAAGGCCCTAAGGCACAACTATTTAGAATTATATTCTAAATTTTAAATCACAATTTCGTAAAGTTAATATAGAGGATTCTCCTTGTTTTGTCAAAACTATTTCCACTTTTCTAACACTTCATTTTTAATGATATCGAGGCCCTCTCCCGTTAGGTTAGAAACAGCTATTGTTTTTATGCCTAATTTTTTAAAATAACTCTGGGCTTCCTGTGTTTTCTTATTATTTTCCTCGCCTTGAGAATCAATTTTAGTAAAAATAACTATTTCCGGCTTCTCCCCTAGAGCTTTATTATAAGCCAATAGCTCCTTTTTAATTTTAGTATAATCTCTAATAAGGTCGTCTGATTCTACGCTTAACAGGTGCCAGAGAACCCTGGTTCTCTCAATGTGGCGCAGAAATTTAGCACCGAGCCCCTTCCCCTGAGAAGCGCCTTCTATCAATCCGGGGATATCAGCAATAATTACAGGGCGGTTAGCCGCTGTATAGAATACTCCTAAATTCGGTTCTAAAGTTGTAAAAGGATAATTGGCCACCTTTGCATTTGCCCGAGTTAAATTATTGAGCAAACTAGACTTTCCGACGCTGGGTAAACCAATAAGCCCTATGTCGGCAATTAATTTCAATTCTAAATGAAAATCGGCTTTTTCTCCCAGTAAGCCCTTTTGAAATTGTTTTGGCGAAGTATTTTTAGAAGACCTAAAAAGAAAATTTCCCTTGCCTCCATGCCCTCCCTGAGCAATCATGACCTTGTCCCCTATTTGCAAAATATCATAAACAGCCCCAGTGTTAAGGTTAGTTACTATGGTCCCAGCTGGCACTAAGATGATTGCCTCTTTCCCTGTATGACCATCTCTAAATTGTTCCTGCCCGTTACCGCCATTTTCGGCTTTAATTATTTTAGTAAAGCGCAGTCTTTCCAGAACACTCATATCGGAAACTCCTTCTACATAAACATTACCACCATTGCCACCGCTAGCGCCCGTGGGGCCTAGAGACATAATATTGCGATTAAAAGCAACTTTCCCGTCACCCCCATCACCAGCCTTAACTGTTATTTTTATTTCATCAATAAGCATATTATATCCAAAGGCTATTGCGTAAAAATCTATCCACTTGGGGTAAAGCCTCCCTCATCACTCTTTCCCCCTCCAAGATAGCTCCCGTCGGTTTAAATATGTCGCCCCAAGCTACTTTGCCTACCTTAGGTTTGAGCACTACATCGGCGAGCACGTCATTGTAAGCTGCCAAGTTTGCGCTCATGAGGTCAGCAGTTACATTTGCCATATCACTAATTTTAAACTTATTCTGGCTGTGGACTGACTCATAATCAGCATTTAAATCCACGGCGATAACCAAACCCGCCCCCATAGACCGCACCACTGTGGCCGGTACTGGCATAGCCGTACCCCCATCAGTTAACAATTTCCCCTCGTATTCTACCGGCTTAAAAGCTACGGGAATAGAAATGCTGGAACGCACCGCCTTCATAAGGCTGCCGTCTCTAAAAACAACTGGTTTGGCAGTTCTTAAATCAGCTGCAACTGCAGCAAAAGGAATTTTTAAATCATAAAAATTATCTGTACCGATAATATCTAACAAATATTTTTCTATTTTTTCTCCCTTAATAAAGCCATGCCTTGCTTCCATATCTAATAGACTAATAGCTTGTTTCTTGCTTAGGCCGTAGACTAAATTCTCGATATAAGTAATATCCTTTTTTGCCGCATAAAGAGCGCCTATAATAGACCCTATGCTACAGCCAGCGATATAATCGATAGGAATATTATTCTCTACTAGGACTTTAATCACTCCAATATGAGCCAAGCCACGCGCGCTACCACTACCCAAGGCCAGTCCTACTTTTCTTGCAGCAAAGGAATACATATGCTAATTAAGTTTATAAAGTTTTTAAAGTTATGAAGTTCGTGCCATCAGAAGCTAAAATATAAAAACAAACAAATAATCTTAAATACTAGATTTCAAATTTTAAGTCAAACCCAAATGCCTAAATGTTTAAACGATAATTTTTGGATGTTATTTGAAAATTAAAATTAATATGTGCCATCCTTTAAGTATTTGGCAATTATTGCCTGGCAATCATTATAGGTGTTCACCTGTCCGAGCTGTTTTCTTAAGTTTTTGGAGTTCTTCAATCCACTAGTATACCATAAAAGATGCTTGCGCAGGGTAAAAAACCTTTTTTCACCATACATTTTCTTGTATATCTTGGCTTGTTCTAGGGCTACTTTTAACTTGACTCTAGGAGTAGGATTTTCGTTTTTAAAGAGCCAGGGATTTCCCAAGGCCCCTTGAGCTATCATAATGCCGTCTAGATTGTATTTTTTGATCAGACTGATTGCCTCATCGTAGCTAATAATGCCGCCATTTCCCAAAAGTGCTACGCGATTCTTTTTAGCTAAAGGCATTATTTTATCCATAATTTCCCAATGCCCCTTCCCCCTCCTATTTTCTTTCAGAGTTCTCACGTGCAACGAAAGAACCTCTGGCTTTATTTCATTAATTATAAATTGTAGCCACTTTAAATCTATAGTCGTATAGCCAATTCTTGTTTTCAAGGAGACGGGAATGAGATTTCTTTTCTTTGGGAGTTTCAAATGTAATGCCTGCTTGCGCCCTTTCCAAAACCTTATTTCCTCTGCAGTGTAACCATAGTCTTCTAGCGATTTTCCCTGCGCCCAATCACGAATGCTTTGTTTTACTGCCCCTGCTAATTGTTTTGCCAAAATAGGATTTTTTATTAACGCCGCTCCAGCGCCTCGGGCTAAAATATGCTTATCAGGACAACCCATATTAATGTCTATGCCATCAAAACCTAATTCACATAAAATAGGAGTAATTTTATAGAATAGTTCTGGGTTGCTGCCTACAATTTGCGCAATAATAGGTTTTTCCTCTTTGGCATAGGTAATATTTTCTAAGGCCTCTGGCGACATAGATAAAATAGCCTCTGGCCAAATAAAAGCCGTGAAAATAAAACTCGGCTTGCCATATTTGGCTACTACCAATCTGAATGGTTCGTCAGAAACTCCTGCCATAGGAGCCAAGCCAATTATTGGCAATCGATTTCTTTTTATTTTATACCAAGGTAATAATTGCTTTGCTTTAGTTTTTGCTTTCAGAGTTTTCTTTGTCTGCTTCATTTTGCATATTTTTATTTCCGGGATACCTCCTTGATAAATAGGGCAATCATTGACTATCTAATCCGCCAGCAATAAGTCAAAATAATAATTAAAGCCAAAACTATCCTGTATATAGCAAAACCCTTATAGCCTATTTTATTAATTTTAGCCATTAGAAATTTAATAACCAGGTAGCTAACAATGGCCGTGATACCAATGGCTAGTGCTAAGACGCTTAAGGGAATATTCATTATATTTTTTATCTCCAGGGCAGTTGCTCCTAAAACAGCGGGCATGGACAACAAAAGGGAAAAACGCGCTGCCATTTCTTTGGTAAAATTTCTTTTCAAAGCCGCCGTCATAGTCGCACCTGACCGGGACACCCCAGGCACTAATGCCAAAACTTGGGCCGCTCCTATAAAGAGGGCGTCTCGGTTTGTCATATTATTCAATGCCACTGTTTTTTTAGAATACCTATCGGCTTCCCATAGAAGAAGACCAAAAACAATTAAACTACCAGCGGTAATAAGGGGCTGTCTCAAAAAATTTGCCAATTTATCGCCGAAGATTAATCCAACCATCACTGCTGGCAAAGTGGCTATCACCAGCAACCAAAGGGTCTTGTGGTCATAAGGGCTGCCAACAACGCCCTTAGCTTTAGGATTAATCCCAAGCCAAATAATTTGGACCCAATCTTTAAAGAAGTAAATCACCAGAGCTAACAATGTTCCCAAATGAAGGGCGACATCAAAAGCTAGCCCAGGGTCATTTAATTTAAAAAGCCACGGTATCACCATTAAATGGGCAGACGAAGAAATTGGTAAAAGCTCTGTTACCCCTTGGGTCAGGCTCAAAATAATTATAGTAAATAACATATTAGGAAACTTCTTTGACCTGCTTAATATAGTTGCAAAACTCACATTCGGGATTTTGCGGAGGAGGGCTGTCCTTCTCCAAGCACTGCCTCATTTCTACTAATGTTTTTTCTACCCAATTATCATTGCCCTGATAGGCTATTAACTCAATAGCAAATTCCAATTTAGCATCAAAAGCTTTTTTATCTTTCTGGCCATTACAATATACAAAATAGCCAGTATCAGAAACCTTATAGCCGTTTCTCCTTAAAAGCCACTGATAAACCTCCATTTGGCGCTTATAACCTTCGTGATATTCTTGTCCATCATCAAGATCAATTTTTTTGGTAGTGCTAGTAGCTTTATAATCAACTACTATGAGCTCCCCTTGAGCATTGATCCAAATATCATCTACAGCGCCAAAGACTTCAAAATGAGCCGGTTCGTATTTAAACCTTATGCCTTTAAAATTATCTTGCCATTCTTTCAGATGAGCATCTTTTAAGGGCACAGCATTAATGCCATATTGCTCCATTAAGGGATGTCGAGTGCCCTTCACCCTATGAATATCAAACTCTTTTTTTAAGAGCGCATCAACAGCCGTATTTAAGGTAAAGGGGAAACCTGGCGGACGGCCAATCCCTAATTTAAGGTCAAAATAAAAGCAACGAGGACAATCTTTGTATAGCTCTATCTTGGTTCGGCTCACCTTTCTATAGGGAAAAGAGGGACTGTTAGAGGCTTCTGGTTTAGCGCTATCTTTCTCTGCTGGTACTGAATCGAATAAGTTGGTTTGCATATTTTACCTCCTGTAATTGTTTCTCTAATATAGCATAAACTAGGCCAGCCTTTAAACATTTACACCCTGGCAGCTAGCTACCTCCTATTTCTGGGTTCTCTGGTTGTCATCACTCTGGGTAAGCTGGCTTGGTCACACAATGGGCGCTGATGTTTTTTCATTTAGAAGACCGGTTCTATGGATTACCGATCTTTTTTGTTTCAATTTTTTATTTCCCAAACCTTCTTTGCCTACTAGAATAATCCTTCAGGGCAGATTGCAAATCGGCGGTATTAAATTCTGGCCAATATTTTTTACTAAAATAAAGTTCTGCGTAGGCTGATTGCCATAGAAGAAAGCCAGACAAACGCATTTCTCCAGAAGTCCTTATAATTAAATCTACCGGAGGCTGATTAGCCAAATATAAATTTCTATTTATGGCCGCCTTGCTAATAACCTTCCCTTCTCGCACTAATTTACGGCAAATAGAAATTATTTCTGCCTGGCCGCCATAGTTTAAAGCTAGATTTAAATTCCCCTTAATTGTTACGAGCGTCTTTCTGTTTGCTTGCGCAATGATATTTTTTAACGGTTGCGAGAGCCTATCTTTTTCGCCTATAATATTTATCTTAATATTTTCTTGGCTAAACTTCAAAATATATTGGGCGATCCTTTTTTTAAAAAGATTCATAAGAAAATTAACTTCTTGCGCGCTTCTATTCCAATTCTCGGTAGAAAAAACATAAAAAGTAACCGAGGGAATGCCTAAAGCAAAACAGGCTCTGGCTATAGTTTCTATATTTTCACATCCAGCTCGATGGCCGTCATTAACAGACAAGCCGTTGGTTTTTGCCCAACGCCTATTGCCATCTACAACAAAGCCAATATGCTGCGGAATTTGATTCTCCATAGAATAAAATAATTTAGAGACGCACTATGATAGAGCCCTCATTGGGCCCATTAAATGATTTCTCGTAAGTATAACTCTTAATGGCTCCCTGCTTTTCTAGTTTCTCTAGGTAGGCCAAAACTATAGGACGAATTATAGGGCCATGCGGCGAATGAAGACCCTGGCCAGTTACTAATCTGACTATTTTCAACCCGGCTTCTTTAAAATCTTCCAGATTTGACTGGGTATAGAGCTCAATTTCTTCACGAGTAACGCCTGGACCAAAAAGATGGTAATCAATTTCTTCCTCCGGCAAATTAAAGCGCTGATATTTATTCATAATTTAAAATAATTTCCACTGGCTTTGGCGACTGTGCCTGCGTCCTTTATTAGCGAATCGGTGGGCTTCATCTCTTACCCTCTCTAATAGTTGCTTCTGACTAGCCAAATTTTCTTTTAAAGCTTTGGACAGATTATTCCCGAAAACCAATTTATCTCCGCCATATTTGGATAAACCAACTAAAGGAATTTTTACCTTTTTAAGTTTAAATAATTTTTCCAAGAACTGTATCTGCGGCCGACCGCCATCAATAAGAAACAAAACGGGATAGGGCCATTCTGGATGATTTAGCCTTCTAGATACCACTTCTGCTAACGCTCTCAAATCATCGCTAGCGGGAGCATTTTTCACTTTAAATAAACGATATTCGCGATTATCTGCCTCGCCATTTCTAAAAACCACCATTGACCCGTATGTTTCCTTGCCCGTTAAATGAGAAATATCGTATCCCTCTATTCTTTCCTCCTGATACATTGCAGTTGGCAATAAACTGTCGTCATGAATAAGCGCCACATCTTGGAGATGTTTGAGGGCTTGGGCTTTTTCCGGGTTTTCTCTTTCCAGTTTATCTAATAGTTTAGTTTTTCCCCCTTTCAGCAATAAAACAATATTTTTTATATTTTTATTATAATCTTTTTTGCTAATCTTGCCTATGCATAAACCAGGGCATAAACCGATTTGATAATCAAAACATGGTTTGCCAGAATTGGGTTGACAAGTGCTATAAGGAAATACCCGGCGAATAATTTTTAAAGCCTCTCTGACTGTTCTTATCCCTTGATAAGGGCCAAAGATTTGCCCCTGGGGCGCGAGAGTCTTTAATTCTCTTTCTCTGCCAATAATAGGCTTGGGGAAATCTCCTCTGGGTATGGCAATATAGATAAAGGAACGGTCATCCCTGTCCTTGATATTATATTTAGGCCAATATTTTTTAATTAAATTCGCCTCTAAAATTAAAGCCTCTAATACCGTATCAGTTTGAATTATTTTTACATCGCTGGCTGCGTTTACCATTTCCTGAATACGCGGTTCCAGCCCTTTATCAAAATAGTGCGAAACTCTTTGCTTTAAAGAAGTCGCTTTGCCTACATATAAAACCACTCCTTTGTTAGAGATAAATCGATAAACCCCAGGACCCTTAGGGAGCTCTTTAATTATAGTTTTGTTTACCATTACTTTATTTGCCCTTTAGACCTTAATTCTCGCAAAGCGTCTCCCCCAATAAACCTTGCCGAAGGAGTATTTAATTTTATTATTGACGCCGCCACTGCCATCGCCTCTTGACGAAGCGATTCATTGCGTTTGCCTATTTGCCTTAAGGCCCAACTGACCGCTTTTTTAACATAATTTCTCTCATCATTAGCATTCTTCACCAACAAGGGAAAGAATTTTTCGAATTCTTCATTGGAAATTTTATTTTTCTTGTCAGAAGCTAGCGCTGCCATAAGGGCAAAACTAGCCCTTTTATAATATTCGCGCTCTTCCCTTGACCAAGCCAAACATTTTTGCAACGCCAGGGGATGATAACGAAAAACATTCATGCAGGTAAGGTCGCAGATATCCCAAGAATCAAAATCTCTAGCCCAAACATCCATTTCTTTCCCATTCAGTTCTCGCGCATCCGCGATAATGGAAGCTAATAATCGGCA
>DAONGQ010000001.1:101977-118649 GCA_035404205.1 Candidatus Paceibacterota bacterium
CAAGAGTTTGGTAGGGTAAAGTAATCTCTTGAGAGCCGGCAGCGTAAGGGGCTACTTGGTAAGGATCAAAAAAGAATGTCAGCCCATCTTTAGTAAAAACGAAGCGCTGATAATTTTCTTCCTTAGCCCCCGCCCCTTCCTCTAGCCAGGTCTCGTCTTGGAACTGGGATTGAGCCAATTTGCTTTTGATTAATGGTTTGGCTAAGCTAGACAATTGCGCAAGATAATTCGATTGCGCAACAAAAATATCTTTGATAGCCAGCATCTTGTCTAACACTTTATCATAATTAAAAGTAATGGTATTAAGATTGCCGTGAGCGCCACCAGTATCGCTATTTATATCAAAATTCAAACTCACGATTCTGTCAGAAACATAGCTTTTATAGCTAATATCTAAGCTGCCTGTGGCGCTGCTAATATCGCTAAGGCCGCTGATATTATTTTTAAAATCTGTTTCCTGGGTGGTAATAAAATCGCTGATAGCCTGATTTAAAACTGCGGATTTAGTAACCGGATATTTTATACTGATAGTTCCATCCTTAAGATTTTCATTGGCAGTTTTATCTTGAATAATAAACGGGTAAAAAGGGTCGAGTGGATTTTCTTTAAATCCATGGCTGAGGATTCCCCAGGCCACAAGGATTAAAATGATTAATACACCAAAAATATTAATTTTTTTCATAAATAAATTTTAATACATTTTTTATAGTTTCCCTCTATTTTGATGCTGTCATTACCTCCATGGCAGCCAAGAAAGACTAAGGCCTTCTCAGACAAAATCATTATATTCCAGGCTTTAAAAGTAATCAAAAAATGCCCCCGAAGGGCATTTCTTTATTTTTTCTTGAGCTTGGCCTTCAAAGCCGTTCTCTTATTAGCCAATCTTACTTTTTTGGGTTTTCTTGCTGTCATATTTTTAAAATAGATTAACTCTGCCATTGTAACATAAATGGGCTTCAGATACAATCGCGTAACAATAACACAAAACCCCGAGAAAAAATCTCGGGGTAATATTCAAAGTACGCTCTTACAAAGAGCAAAGGCAATGTCCCGGATCGCTATACCGGTACTTATAGCAGCGCATGTCCAACCAATTAAAAAAATCGCCAAGTTCATGGGCTACAAAGGTGTTGGCTGACAGAATAATCACCCCTGTCGAAGATTGTTGGATAGAAACCGTAACACAAACTTCTCCATTGACGTCATGCACAAACTGTCGCGGCTTCTTCAGGAGAATCTTGCCATTGGTATTAGATGAAAGAAAACCGTCACCAATGGTTCTCTCAATCTGAGCCATGATTTCTGTGTTCATTCTTTCCCCCTTTCTTAAGTAGGTTAGTTTACCCTATTCAGCCCTTGTCAATTCTCGGATGAGACCAAATGGCGTTCTTGTTATAAAACACCTACGAGGAGAGAAAAAAGGAGTAAGGACCCGCTTTGTCTTTTGCCCTAAATTCTTTTGGGCAAGTTAGAACTTCTGGTATGATTAGCTGCGAGCTTAGACACGCTGTTTCCTTCGCTTTCCCTAATTTTAAAAGAGCTCGCAATCAATATCTTATAGCACGTGGCTATCGTCTAGTCAAAAAAGCTTATTGACATAAATCGCTAAATTAAAACCCCTAAATTATTGTTTCAGGGGTTTTAATGCGACTGTTAAGCTATTCTTTCTTTAAATAATCGGCTAAGTATAGGCCAGTATAAGAGTTCTTGCTTTTAATTATCTCTTCGGGTGTACCTTTAGCCACCAATTTGCCGCCCTTGTCACCGCCTTCCGGCCCCAGGTCTATTACATAATCGGCAGATTTAATAATTTGCATATTATGTTCTATCACCACTACGCTATTGCCCTTTTCTATGAGCTTATTAATTACCTTAAGCAACAATTCAATATCATAATAATGAAGCCCTACCGTTGGTTCGTCTAATAAATAAAGAGTTTTTCTACCCAGTGGCTGGACTAATTCACGAGCTAATTTAATTCTTTGGGCTTCGCCTCCTGACAGAGTGGTGGCCGATTGCCCCAGCTGTAAGTAGCCCAACCCTACACTTTGAAGCACTTTTAGTTTGTCGGCTATTTGCCAATTATCTTTAAAAAAATCAGCAGCTTCTTCTACCGTGAGATTTAGAATATCACTAATATTTTTGCCCTTATATTTTACTTGCAGAGTCTCCCGATTAAATCTTTTTCCATTGCAAACATCGCATTTTACCATAATAGATGGCATGAAATGCATCTCAATAATATTAAAGCCAGCTCCTTCGCAAGCTTCACAGCGTCCGCCGGCCACATTAAAAGAAAAACGCGAAGCATTGTAGCCACGTTCTCGAGAATCGGGTAACTCGGCATAAAAATCTCTAATAGGTCCCCAAATTCCTGTATAAGTGGCTGGGTTAGAGCGGGGACTCCTGCCTATAGGAGACTGGTCTACAACAACCACTTTATCGATATATTCGCTGCCGGTAAGTTTGCTGCACCCTTCTAGTGGCCTATTAAAAT
Organism: Candidatus Paceibacterota bacterium; assembly: GCA_035404205.1. Lineage (NCBI taxonomy): Bacteria > Bacillati > Minisyncoccota > Minisyncoccota bacterium. Next base: position 104,475 of record DAONGQ010000001.1, read on the forward strand.
GATTTTTGATATGTATTAAATTTTTATAAAGCACGTCGTAAAGTAAGGTGGATTTTCCACTGCCGGAGACGCCTGTTAACACTACTAATTTTCTTAAAGGAAAGCTTACATCAGTATTCTTTAAATTATTTTTGTTGGCGCCTATGATTTTAATTTCTTCAGTAGCCTTAGACCGTCTTTTTTCCGGAAGAGAAATTTTATTAATACCAGTCAAATATTTTAAGGTAAGGGAACGGGGGAATTTATTGTGATTTTTCAAAAGAGTAGCCCTGTCCCCCATGGCTACTACTTCGCCCCCATTAGCGCCCGCTCCTGGCCCTAAATCAACTAAATAATCCGAGGCCGCTATTGTTTTTTCATCATGCTCAACTATCACTAAAGTGTTGCCCTGATTTTTTAAAATATTTAAGGTGTTGATTAGTTTTACCGTGTCTCTTTCATGCAGACCAATGGTGGGCTCATCGAGAACATATAGGGTTCCCGAAAGCTGGGAACCGATCTGAGAAGCCAACCTAATTCTTTGCGCCTCGCCTCCAGATAAAGTTTCTGCTTCACGATTAAGAGAAAGATAATTCAAACCCACCTCTAACATAAATTTGAGACGGTCGTTAATTTCTTTCAGAAGATTGATGGCAATTTTTAATTGCTTTTCATTCAGTCCCGCCTGATAACTGGTAAAAAAATCATAAGCTTCTTCTATTGTTAATTTAGTAACTTCATAAATATTTTTATTTTTTATTTTGATAGAGAGAGCTTCTGGCTTTAATCTTTTGCCCTCACACTTGGGACAAATTTTATCTAATTCAAAACCAATACGACCAAGCCCATGGCATTCTTCGCAAGCGCCGGACGGGCTGTTAAAAGAGAAAAGGCGCGGTTCTATCTCGGGAAAAGCGAAATTATCATCTGGGCAAGTCCATAAACTGGAAAGAAGAGTTTCTTGGGCGCCTTTTTCCGAATCTCCTTCCCTAAAAATAACCGTCACCAAACCTTTGCTGTATTCCAAAGCATTTTCTACCGCTTCAAACAAACGGCTCTCGTCTTTCAGCGTTACCCTATCGACTACTATATCAATGCTATGGTTCTTGTAGCGAGATAAAATCAGTGGCTCTCTTAATGATTTTAATACGCCATCCACCCGCGCTTGCCCATAGCCCAAATTAAGGTAATCGTAGAGCATCTGATAATATTCGCCCTTGCGAGACCGCACAATCGGAGACATAATCGTCACGGTTTCTTCTTTCAACTCATGGCCCTCATTGATAATAATATCCACTATTTCCTCTGGCGAAAGCTTTTGGATTTTTCTGCCGCAAACAGGACAAAAAACTTCCCCCAAACGCGCATATAGAACTCTTAAATAATCATAAATTTCTGTTAGTGTGCCGACAGTAGACCGCGGATTATGGCTTAAAGCCCGCTGGTCTATAGCTATGGCCGGAGACAAACCAGTAATCTCGTCTACATCGGGCCTGTCCATTTCTCCTAAAAATTGACGAGCGTAAGGAGACAAAGATTCTATATAGCGTCGCTGCCCTTCAGCAAAAATGGTATCAAAAGCTAGAGAAGATTTTCCGCTGCCTGACAGGCCAGTAAAAACAACCAATTTATTTTTTGGTATTTCTACGTCTATATTTTTCAAATTGTGCACACGCGCACCCTTGATAATTATTTTGTCTGGGTCCATAAGCTTTTAATCAAAATTAAGTAAATTCTCAATACTTTTCTTAATAGTAGTGGGAGTAATATGATTCTTTTTATTATAAGCTAATTGAATTTTTCTTCTTCTTTCTACTTCTCGCATGGCATTTTTAATAGAGCCTGTGATTGTATCTGCGTAAAGAATAACTTTGCCGGAAACATTTCTGCTGGCGCGGCCCATAGTTTGAATCAGCGAGCTTTCGTTACGCAAGAATCCCTCCCTATCGGCATCAAAAATTGCCACTAAAGTCACTTCCGGTAAATCCAAGCCCTCTCTTAAAAGATTGACCCCAATGAGCACATCATACTTGCCCTTTCTGAAATCAGTCAAAATGCGAGTGCGTTCAATCGTCAGGGTGTCAGAATGCATGTACTGGCATTTAAAACCTTTTTTCTTCAAAAATTCCGTTAAATCCTCTGCCATGCTCTTCGTGAGAACATTAGCCATTACCCTCTCTTTTTTCTTCACTAAAGCGGTAATTTCGTCAATGAAATCATTAATCTGGCTTCTATTTTTATCCTTATCAAAAACAGGTCTTATCTCTATCTGGGGGTCTACCAACCCCGTGGGCCTGATGACCTGCTCGACCACTTTGCCGGAATGATTGATTTCCCATTCTCCCGGTGTCGCTGAAGTAAAAATAGTATTTCCGATACGCTCCAAAAATTCATTAAACTTAAGGGGGCGATTATCCAAAGCCGAAGGCAAGCGCCAACCATATTCCACTAGAGCTTTCTTACGGCTTCGATCGCCCTCGTACATTCCCCTCACCTGGGGAAGACCGATATGGGACTCGTCCATAATAGTGAGGAAATCTGGCCGACCATCTTTTTTGGGAAAATATTCTAAAAGAGTATCTGGCGGTTCACCGGCCAATTTTCCATTTAAATGCCGTGAATAATTTTCTATGCCATGGCAATAACCTATCGACCTCAACATTTCCAGGTCGTAAACAGTCCGCCTCTTTAAGCGTTCTTCTTCTAAAAATAATTTTTCCTTTCTAAAATACTGCAACCTTTCATCCAGTTCCGCTTTGATATTCTCTATAGCTTTCTCCCTTTGCGGTTCCGTGGCTACAAAATGTTTGGAAGGGAAGATAATTGCTTCGGTGAGGTTTTCCTTAATATTTAAAGTTTGGCTGTCTACCAAATTTATTGTTTCTATCCTTTGATTCTTCAACTCCACCCTAAAAATATGGTCACCACTGGCAGGCATAATTTCCACTATGTCCCCCCTAGTTCTAAAGAACCCTCTTTTTATGACGCTATTGGTTCTTGTAAATTGAAGCTTAATTAATTGCTTTAAAAGATCGCCTCTAGTTAATAACTGGCCCACTTCTAAATGAAGGGCTGATTGCCAGTAATTGGTGGGCAAGCCTAAATTATAAATGCAAGATACTGAAGCCACTACAATCACGTCGCGGCGGGTCATTAAGGCCGTAGTAGCCCTGTGCCTTAGTTTATCTATTTCCTCATTAATAGTAGCCTCTTTGTCTATGTAGGTATCTGTAGTCGGCAAGTAAGCTTCTGGTTGGTAGTAATCGTAATAAGACACAAAATAGTTAACAGAGTTCTCGGGAAAAAAATTTTTATATTCGTTGTAAAGTTGGGCAGCCAAAGACTTATTGGGCGCCATTACTAAAACAGGTTTATCAAAATGACTAATGGCATTCGCCATAGTAAAAGTTTTACCGGAACCGGTTACTCCTAGAAGCGTTTGGAAAGGCAAGTTCTTTTCTAACCCCCTAACCAATTTGTCTATCGCTTGAGGTTGGTCGCCAGTAGGTTGGAAACTAGATTTTAACTTAAAAATGCCCATAAAATGGGTTCATATAGGGTTATTGACTTGCCATTATGGCTCAAAACTCTCTTAAAGTAAAGAATACCTTAAGACCTCGCCCAGCACTCTTAAGCCCATTTTTTTTGAGGCAAAGAGAAGTGTTTGAGGCGGGGAATCAGCATATCTGGCGCCAAAAGTATGACAAAAGCCGCCGGGACGGATAAGATAGCTATCGTCAAAAATAAAATATTCCCTCCCCAAAATTTATAAACAACACCCCCCAGTAATCCAAAGCAGGCAGTAGAAATTCCTTGAGCGGTATTATCAACAGCATAAGCCATCGCTACCTTTCCTGGATTTAAATGACGCGAAAAAGTAGAAGACCATGCCGGCATATACATGGCCATACCCAACCCTTGCATGGAAGCCGCCAAATATAAACTGATAGGGTCTCTTACAGCCATATAACAAACAGCCGTTAAGCCCGATAAAACTACTCCGCCAAACAAACAATAGAATTCGTCTCTTTCCCCTGCTTTATTATCCAAAAAACGAGCAATAGGAATTTGGAAAATAGACTGCATCAAAAAATATAAAAAAGTGCAGGTGCCCACTGTAACCGAAGTAGCTTGAAAAACTCTGCTGGTAATAAACAGAGCCATGATAGGGCTAGTTAACCCCCAAGCGCCTAAAAATAAAATATCCGATAGGACCAAATGGTAACAAATCCTAGTTAAATTGATTTTAAAAAAGTGTAATTTTACCATACTGTTAGTTAAAACTGTTATTCTCCAACCTCTTGTGCCAATAAGCCGCTATTACTTTGCGGTTGCCGTTATAATTCCAAGAGTGAATTTCGGGGCAATGTGTAGTCGCCGAATTGCTCACTGCTTTTCCCGGAGTTATTAGAAAGCCTAAATGTTTATGCCCTCGCTTCTCTTCCCACAATAAAACACTGCCTGGTAATGGTTGGCTGATTTCATACCACCCAGATTTCTTTAAATCTTTGAGTAGCCCCTCCACTGTCAAATGGTTTGCTTTGATGAGCCCAAAAGTAAGCAGAATTGATGACACAAAAAAGGCGCAACTAGTGACCCCGCCATTCAGGATATCTTTAGTTTGACCGTTAATTTCAGCGTAAAAATTTCTAAAAGCATGGCTCTTAACGCTATTTTTGATGCAAGCCAGATATGATTCTAAGAACAGCAATTTCATAAATGAGGTCTATTTGTGGCGAGGTCTGCTAAAAACATAAAGATAAAGAATTTCTAAAACGCCCATCGTATTTATTCCTAAAAGGATAATATACCAATATTTTTGGTCAAGTTTAGCCGCTCGCCAAAGCGCTAAGCCTTTCCAAACTAAAGACCAAAGAAGCAATGGAATTAAGATGTAGCGATTGTTTAACAAGGCCAAATAATTTTGCATAATTATTAATTTAGGTTGTTATTATTACTTTAATCCTAATTTTCGCTCTTTTCAAGTAGCTCTTTTAACCTTTGCTCATTTTTTTGCGCTACTGCCATGGCTGCTGCCATCCTATTTTTACCACTTGCTAATTCTTTCTGAATATCCTCTGCCATTTCTTTAAAAAAATCTGGATTGTTGTCAATCAGAGAAATAATTTTTTCTTTTTTATCGGCAGGCAAAGATTTTAATTGATTCTCAACCATTTTTTGCATTAGAAAATTGGGTATCATGGTTAACTAAATATTGATAAAATTTACTTTATATCTTTTCTCTTCCTCCTCAAGAATTCCTACACGTTTTATTTCTGCAACATAGAAAGGGTGATTAGTTAATAGGAAAGTTTTAAGGTTTTCTTCGTTTTTGATTTTATAATCACTAAATAATCTTTTAGTATATTTCAATATTTTAGAATCTCTCTGCCATTTCAATTGAGATTTTTTGAACGTTAATTTAGGGTTAATGCTTTTAAAAATCAATTTATATTGATTACCAAATACCGTGAGAAATAGCCATTTCGCTCGCTTTAGATGATAATCAGAAGTAATAATTAAAAAGCTTTTTCCTAGTTTATATTCATCTATTAAAGTTTTTGTAAAATAAGCATTGCCTATTGTATCTAAAGATTTTGTCTCTTTAATAATCGCTTTTTTGCTAACCCCCCTTTTTACTGCTAAATCTGCCATAAGACTAGCTTCGGTTTTTGCCAAAGGCAACCGATGTTGCCAAGAACCATTACCGCTAAGAATTAGATATTTTGCGTTATTTGTTTTAAAAATATTAACCCCCGCCAATAATCTTTGTACAGATTCTTGAGAAAGCCCACCGCTAGAGATTAGTCCACCCCCCAAAACAATTACTCCGTCTATATTGGGATAAATTATTGTTTTCATTATTTCAATTGAAAACTATTAAGAACTTCATAGAACTGGAAAGCCATATTGTCCCAATCTAATTTAGTGGTATTGAGACTTATGACCCAAGCATCATCCCTTTCCCCCTGAATCACGACAATAATATTTTTTAACTCTATATTATTGTCTTTAGTTTCTGCATCTATCAGATAAGCCGAATTGTTATTAAAGATTGTTTGGCTTTCCGAACGAATAATGGTCTTGTCTTGCAAGCTCTTTATTTTAGCCTCTAAAAGGCTGGCATAGGTTGCCAGTGTTTCTCCTTCTAGCGTTTCATGAGCAATAGAGAGATTAGTTCTATAGTTAATTTTTCGGGCTAAGGGGTCTTGTGAACCATTTTTCACGTATGTTGCTTTAAGGAGAAATGGTTCTGGCGCTGGCTCTTGAGTTTCCCAACCCGGAGGCAACTTTAATCTAAAATAGTTAGTGTCTATTCCCCCTTGTCGAGAAAAAGACGTAGAAGAAAGTATTTTATCATTAAAAACTTTATAGGCTACAACGGCCCCTAGGCTGATTAAAGCCACAGAGAGAATAATGATTAAAATGTTCCTTTTCATAAGCTATGCTTCAGTATAAAACTCTGGTCTTTATTTAGCAAACAAAAAAATAGGCCCCAGAATGCTCTGGGGCTCTAAAATTAGAAGTTACAATAGAGTTCAAGCGGTCGATTTTGCACTTCCGAATAAATAATCAGGTCAACCGCCGAACAATTGCGTTTCAGTTTGGGAAGAATCGACCCGCAAAAGGTGTTTGCATAATGAGGCTTCACTCCCATTATAAACAAACTATCTTTTGGGGTAAACTTTCCCCAAACATTAAAGCAAACAGTGAGAAGCCCGTGGCAGAGTTCCTCGCTATATGTTACCAAGAGGCAGTTGTCTTCAAAAGTGTCTAAAAGAATATCAGGCACACCGCCAGACATCCCTATAGACGGAGAGACTGATTCCACCAAATGAACCTGATTTACTGCTTGTTTCAGGTTCCTATAAAAATGGATGCGGTTTTCAATAGGGTTATCCATAAGAATCACCTATTTAATCACCGCAGTGGCAAATCTGTGGTTGAGTTGTCAGGCTCCAAATTACCCCATAGATTGGTACCAGAGAGACTCTTTCCGGAATTTCCCAGAATTCAGTGTTTTCAAAAACACTGTATTTACTGAAAAACTCTGGAGTCAACTCAAATATAGCGACTCCGAGTTTGCTCCCCCGGCACCCTTTATAATACACACCGAATGACAACTTCGGATTCTCATCTGGCACATAAACCTGCCACTTCAGATGAGAATCTGTATAGAGTTTTTTCAAATCAGAACGCCCTTCCATGGCCTCAAACTTTTCGATGCGTTCTATTGTGGTCATGGATTTAGCTACCCTGAGATTCAGTTTGTTTGTAAAACATAGTGCGCTTACCCCTATCATTAGGGAGATTAGTCCCTCGTTCATTTGTTCACTCATTTGTTACCTCCTATCCTTTCCCATACATTTAGTTGTCACAACTATCAACCCACTGCCATTCATTCAATAAAGTGTGTTACATGGACACCACCTCCTGTTTTCATTGTATAAGTGCTAGACCTTTACCATAACTCAATAATTTTATATCGTCAAGGTGGATAATTAGACAAAAAGACCCCGCTGATATGCGGGGCCCAGTAAATAAATAAAGAGCTAGGTTAGGCTAAGATTCTAGCCGCCATTTCTGCGATAGCTGACCTCTCGGTCTTGACCAAAGTAATGTGACCGACAGTTCCACCATCGCTCAGTCTTAGACCTTTGAATTTCTCGACCACTTTTGTGAGACCACTCGACCCAAAATCAAGAAACGGGTCATCGATTTGCGTCAGGTCTCCATTGATAACTATCTTGGAGCCTTCGGCTACTCGAGTAATTAACATCCTTAGATCGCTTGGCCGCAAGTTCTGTCCTTCCTCCACAATGATAAAGGCATTGTGAATGGAGTCGCCTCTCTCGAAGTTTATGGGTCTTACCTCTAGTATACCTTCGCGCATCATCATTGCGAGGGTATCGCTTACATTAGCATCCTTGCCCTCCAATGAATAGATGCGGCGAATGGCCTCTTCAATGGGACTTCTCCAAGGAGCCATTTTATCAGCCAAGTCACCCTTAAGAAATCCTATCTCCCTTCCCACTTCAATATTAGGTCTAAATACGATAAGTTTATCGTAAAGACCCCTTGTTACCTGGTTCAGACCAGCATTCAAACTTAATAGCGTTTTGCCTGTGCCAGCCTCACCTACCAAAGTAACCAAGATAATTTCTTTGTCATAAAGCAGGTTTTCAGCACAAGCTTGCTCGGGATTGAGAGGGACTATTTTCCCTTTTTGCTTATCCTGAAACCTTACAAACACTATTTCATCCCTATCGGCCTTGTAAATGCCGTAACCAATCTGGTCCTTACTAGTAAGGAAACGAACAAATTGGTTAGAAAATAAGTTTTTTTCGTAAAGGGATTTAGGTAACTGGGAGAGTTTCAAGGAACCCTCATGACAAAGATTATAGAGCAGAGACTGCTCCTCCTCTTTTAACTCAATCTGTATCAGACCAGTATAAAGATCTTTCATATCGCTAATCAGTCTGTCGTGTTCATAATTCTCGGCAGGTATGCCACAAGAGTTAGCCTTAAACCTTAGACTCATGTTTTTGGTCACAATTGCCACTCTGGGTTTGTCACCATCGTAGGGATACCCGTTTATCTTTTTTCTCCAATGGTTGGCAATAGCAAGCAAAGCATTAGTATCATTTTGCTTGATATTAGACGGCAAGTCTTCCCAGTCCTCGCCATCATCATCAACCACTAAAAAACCCTCTCCTGTCGAGACGCCATTTTTCAAACTTCCCCTAGCTTCATAATCGGAAAGCACGCGAATAGCATTGCGAGCTGCTAGCGATTTCTTTTGAGAATCGCTTTCTTTGAGTTTATCTAGCTCCTCTGATGACCGAATTCCCAAAACTACCACATTGTCCTGAAAAGTTTCGATAGCGCGCGCTTCATACATGAGTATGCTTGTGTCTATAATCAGAACGCGTGCCCGCCGAGACATTCGAGACAGATTAAACCCATCATGCCTTACTTCCTTTGTTCCCATTTTTTTACCCCCTTTCTTTCCACTTGTAACAGTGCTGCTGATAGCCAAACGTTTGGCTAATATAGTTAATTTATACAATATAAAATTTAATCTGGCAAGATGTTAGAGTTGCTCGGACAAAGAAAAAAGCAGCTATCAAGACTAATGATAACTGCTTTTAAATGTGCGCTGGAAAAATCCAGTTTCTTCTCAAGGATACCAGTCATATAAAGTCACTGCCTTTCTTCCCATATCAGTTGGCACCGCTCTTCTGATTATCAGATGATAGCAGCGCTCGTCAAAATGGGCCACGAGAAAGGGTAAACTTATTGACCGGTCTAGGATCGTTACCCTGAGGGTATTGTTAGGTTGAGTAAGGACGCCCACCAGCTTTGAGGTGCCATGCAAATCTTTCAGCCGCACGAAAAACAGGCCCTTCCGATAGTCGCTCAATGGCTGACTGCCAAGACACAATGTCAATCGGAGCTCGTCCGCGATCTGTTGCAGGTTTTTCACAAACTGGCAGAAATTAATAGCCGTCGTATCAAAAATAACGTCCTTCACCTTTTCATTGTCATTATGAGCGAAACAACGCACATCTGCGCCTTTCTTGAGAAGGGCTAAACATACCCTTAAAGCAAGTTTATGTTCTGCGTTACAATGAACAATCACCAAATCATTGGTGGGTTGATGAACGATACTAAATAGCATATCCTTCTCGGTCTCTGCCTTTCTTTCTTTTCCCTCGGCCTGCCCTCCCTCTTCGCAAAACATTACTCGACAATGCCTTTCTCCCAGTTTTTGCCAAACGACAGTCCTCTTTTCTACTAAATTAAGCAGTCCCTCTATGTCGTCTATTAACTCATTGCTGTTGGTTCTCATCTCCCGCCTCCTTGTTTGTTTATGGCTAAGCAATTAAGTAAGCGCCACCTAGTGATTCTCACTTAATTGCCTAATAGCTTTGTAAAGAACAACTCGGAGATGATAGCACTTTAATTATTTTTTTCAAGCCTCGCTAAAAGTTTGCAGCCAATCCATATATTCTTTTTGGCGATTTTTGTAAGCATTTGTTTTAAACATTTCTTGCTGCAACTTTTGTGATTGTTCAAAAAATATTTTATCTAATTTAATGGCCTTCTTACTGACTTTGAGGGCAATATCATTAAATCCTAATAAATGTAAGCCCTCTAGAGTCCGTACCCTAGAAAGAGCCACATAACCCATGCCTGGAGTAAAAGAATGGGAAAGGTCTATGAGAGCTTCATCTAAAGTTATGCCCTGACTTTTATGAACAGTCATGGCCCAAGCTAAACGTAAGGGATACTGTTGCACCATAGCCAAAACATTCTTGCCCAGCTCGTCTTCTATCTCCCAACTGGCCAAAGGTACTGTTATATAGCGGCCGTCTCTCGTTAAAACTACCGGATTATTTCCTGGTTCACATTCGCTCACTGTTCCTATAGTGCCGTTCACATAGCCCAAATCAAAATTGTTTTTTAAAAACATCACCAAAGCCCCTTTCTTTAAAACGAGCTCTTCGCTAGCCAAACAACTATTTTTTAAATTCTTGACTAAATGTTCATCGCCATAGCAAGACATCGTATAGCTAACAGCTTTGCCTGGCATGGCTTCCAACTCCTGGTTATTAATCTCGTCAACATTGGCATTGTGGGTGTAGAGCTTGGTGGTTATATGAGAAATGTCTTTTTCTCCCGTTAATGATTTTTTCAGTAAATCTAAAGCCTGACCAAGGACCTGATTTTGGCGAACTGAATCCAAAAGATAAATAAATTTTTTATCCAAATGTCTGTATTGTCCTTCTAAATAGCAAATTTTAAAATTGGCTGTTTTCCAGAGGAGGGACTCGCATACGAAAGAATCTTCTTTTCCTACTGGCGGCAATTGAAAGAAATCTCCACCCAAAATTATTTGCATACCGCCGAATGGTTCCTCATTCTTTTTTAATTTTCGGCAGATCAAATCCAAGCTCTCAAATTGTTCTTGCGAGAGCATAGAGACCTCGTCAATAATTAAAACATGCGTTTTTTTGAATCTTTCTTTTAGGTATGGTTTGCGACTCAACTTTTTCAATTCATCCTCCGTTAAGGTCTCTTTAATTCCTAAACCAGACCACGAATGAATAGTGGTACCATCTAAATGTGTAGCCGCAATACCTGTGGAAGCTGTGACCCCTACCCCTACGCCATGAGTCCGCAAGTAATCAATATATTTCTTTAAAAGATAGGTCTTGCCTGAACCGGCAGCACCGGTAATAAAAACATTGTAGCCGCACTTTAAAACCGCCAAGGCTTCTTCTTGCGTCATTGCCTTAAAATATTCCTAGATTCTTAAATTTGGCCGCAACGATAAGAATCAAACCTAAATAAATCAGCGCTACCAAAATTATTAAGCCAATCTTAAGAACAGTAGTTAGAATTAAGTTTATCGATTTATGGTAACGATTAAGCGGGTTAATACTGTATTGCATCGTGATATTCCCATCAACTAACTTTTGAGTAATCATATTCAATTGAGGTCTTTTAAGTTAACAGTGAAAGGAACGCCTTTGACCAAGGTTCCGTTCAACATTTTAAGAGCTAATAAACTTTCGAGTTTGTCTTGAAAAACCCTGTTCATGGGCCTGGCGCCTAATTCTGGTTGATAGCCTAAACGCGCCAAATATTCTAAAACGCCTTCACCTAGATAGACAATATAACCCTTCAACTTCATTTGCGCTTGAGTCTTTTTAAATGTCAGGTCGGCTATTTTAAGAATCTGCTCTTGGGTCAATGGTTTGAAGACAATAATGCCGTCAAACCTGTTAAGAAATTCTGGCCTATAAATATTTTCCTTCTGCAGGTAATCCAGCAAATGGTTGCTCACTTGCTCGAGAGGCACATTGTTAATTACTTCCTCCCGAATTAAATTAGCTCCGGCATTAGAAGTGCCTATAATAATAGTTTGGCTGAAACTGACTTTATTCCCCATGCCGTCCGTGAGGTAACCTTCATCTAAAACCTGCAAGAATAAATTTAAAATGTCTGAATGGGCTTTTTCTATTTCATCTAAGAGTACCACGCAAAAAGGCGTTTGCCGCACGGCTTTGATGAAGTCACCTTCTTCCAGCTCTTCCCCGCCAGTAGCCTTGTGTCCCAATAAACGGTTAGCCGCCTCGCGAGTTTGATATTCGCTCATATCTAATCGTACCATGCTATTTTCACTGCCAAAATAGCTCCAGGCCAAGGCTTTGGCAAGTTCTGTCTTACCAACACCGGTAGGACCTAGAAAAAGAAAACTGCCTAAAGGTTTATCGCTATTTTTTATCTGAGTGCGCGCTCTTCTTAAAGCATTGGCGACTGCGCTCACTGCTTCCTCTTGGCCTATCACTCGAGTATGAATAATGTTTTCTAAATTCAGCAATTTTTCTTTTTCTGTGGCATTAAAGGAATTAATCGGAATATTTAAAATGGCTTCGGCTAATTGATTGGTAAGGTTCTTGTCCAAAATTTGCTTCTTCTGGTTGTGAGCAGCAAAACATATTCCATCCATTAGGGTAAGGGCTTTGCCTGGAAAATCCTTAACGCTAATAAACTTGTCAGCCACTTGATAAATTTGAATCAAGGCGCCGTAGGTGATAGCCAGTCGATATTTTTTCTCAAATTGGGGCGCCAAATCTTCCATCACCCTTATTGTCTCCTTAAAATTGGCCGGTGGCATAGGCACCACTTCCAAATTAGCTGCCAAGCCAACTCTCGGAGCGATATAGGTCTGATAGGCGCTGCTAGTAGCTGTAGCCACTAATCTAAAATCAGGATTCACCAAAAAAGAAGAGAACACTTGGGCAATATTATCATCGCTAGTGATTTCATCACTGCTAAAGAATCTTTCTATATCTTCTATGAGCAGAATAATATTCCCAGCCTTTGCCGCTTCGGTAAAAATTTTAATTAAAATTTCTTTGGTTTTTTCAGTAGTATCAGCAATAACTTGATCCAAATTCAACTGGACTACTCTTTTATAAGCTATCTCTTTTTGCGATTTGCCATAATAAATTTTTTCTGCCAATGAGGTCACCAAGCTGCTTTTGCCGCCGCCCAAGGGGCCAACAATCAAACAGCTATTTTTTTTATCTCGGCTTAAAATAAGACCTACTTTCTCTAAAACTTCTTCCCGCCCCTCCATAGAGACGGATTGAAATCTGTGACTGTCAGTAATCTCTTGCCCATATTGTTCTAAGTATGGCGTATAGCCAAAAGCCCAATTTCTTCCCAATCCGCCTTGAGAGATTTTAAGTTTGTCTGTTAGGGTCGGCTGTTTTCTTTTTTTGTCAAAATTGGCATTGCTCCAAAAACAAAGGTTGGCGATATCCTCTAAACTCAGTTCTAATTGGGCTAAGAATAATTCTCTATTGGTCAGGTTGCCTATGAAACCGTAGAAAAGGTTGGCCGGAGAAAGATAACTTTCGCCACTATTCTGCATTTCTGTTAGGGCTGTAACCATTATGGTATTTAAACCTTCTTGCGGGTTAGAAAATAATATGCTCTTTTCCAAACCGGCTAAATCCTTGAGGCTAAGATTAAGTTTAGCGGCAATAAAGCGCACCTTGGCTGTTTTTAATAGTTCCCTGAATATTTTTTTTAAATCAGGATTATTTAAATCAGCGCTTCCTAAGATCAAAGCCGTTTCAAAATCAGTTACCGTAAAAACGGAGGCATGGTCGCTCAGAGACTGGCTGTAAACATTTTTCAACTCCAACTGTCTGAAATAACTACCGCTAAACTTAAGTATCATGAAAAGGACTACTGCTATAGCAATCGGCCCAGCAGATATATTGGCATCTTCATTTTGATAAGCCAAGACAAATAGGCTAAAGCCTAAAAATACGATAAGAATCAACAAAAAACGCAACCAGGGGCGCAGAAGGAGGCGAGCAGCCCTGGCCGCTTTAATATATGACCTATTCCCGTTCCAATCTAAATTTTGTAAATCCATTACCAAAGATGTTTAATCCACGCTATTAAAAAAGTTGCCCCCATGACCGGCAAGATTACCCAAATAATGAGAATCATCAATAGAACTGGCATAACAATTAATGTGAGCAATAAATACGCTATCAGAGAAAACAATCTAACTACTAAACCAAATCCACGGGCGACAATTTGGTCTAAGATAAAGTTCTTCAAACCTACGAGACTTGGTTCCAATGGCTTAGCAGTTCTCCTCCA
>DAONGQ010000001.1:118749-121419 GCA_035404205.1 Candidatus Paceibacterota bacterium
CCTTAATTTTAACTATTTATTGATTTTGTTTTCTAGCTTTTACTAATCCCATTTTGTTTAGATTCAGTCATTGAAATTCCCTGGCCAATTAATCAGCTACAAAATCTTTAGGAGCAAGCAGCACGGTTAATATTTGTTCCGGCTTTAAATATTGGTCTACGGCCTGTTTTATATTATCTATAGTGACCTCCTCAATTTCTTTTTTAGTTTCTTCAAATCCTCTAGGGTATCCTAGGTAAGTTATATCTCTTTCTGCTTTCATAATAATGTTTCCTGTATGTTCATAAGCCAATAGAAGGCGCCCAATGGATAATCTTTTTACCTTGTTTAAAAGCTCTTCGTTAGTTTTAGATTTGTCTATAACTTCTAAAGTTGCCCCGATTGCTTCTTTGTATCTTTTAGGATCTGTACCAATATAAATATCAAATGACCCAAAATCACTCTCTCTTGATATAGATGAATTAATTGAATAACATAAACCACGTTTATCTCTCACTTCTTGAAAGAGAGGAAATGACATACCGCCAGAAATCATTTTACTAAAAAATTCTAGATAAAGAGAGGATTTATCCATGCCCGAACCAACTATGGCATCCAAACCTACGTGTAATTGGTCTAGTTCTTTTCTTTCTATAAACTGCTTTTCTGCTTGTACCGGTAATGTTTCCCTCCTTCTAATATTTGGCTGTGAGTTTGGATGTTCTACAAAATATTTATCAAAGAGCTCTCGCGCCCTTGCTTCTGAGATATCTCCCACCGCAATAAAAGTATAATTAGCTGGGTTGTAGTATCTTCGTTTAAAATTTAAAAAATCATCTCTTCTGAACGCCGATACCGACTCCTTAGAGCCCAACGTATCCTTAGAAAGAGGATGGCCTTTATATATAAAATCTGAGACTATTTTCCAAAGGTAGGACCGAGGATTATCGTTACGCCTATTTATTTCTTGAATTACGTTTTTCATTTCTATTGGAATTTTTTCTGCGGGGATGATTGATTTTTCTATCTGCTCGCTCACGATTTGTACTGCTCTTTCAGCATATTCAGATGGAACACGGGCAAAATAGAAAGTTTTCTCATCGCTAGTCCAAGCGTTTATTTCCCCACCAACCTCTTCTATATACTCTGATATTTTTAAGCTATTGGGGAAATTCTCGGTTCCTTGGAAATGCATATGTTCCAAGGCATGCGCAATACCAGCCTCTTTGGGTATAATTTCGTCCCTGGTACCGCCCTTAACCAAAACTCCTATAGAGACACTGTTATAGTTCGACGAAGACAATGTCCATAAGGGTGCGCCAGACTTAGTAATTGTTTTAGAAAAATTATGTTCCATATGCTTTTAAAATATATTCATTGTATCCTACCCCTCTTAATAATAGCAAATCCAAAAACACTAGCATCTTTGCCAGCGTTTTAAAGAGTTGTATGAATATGATGGGTATCGCAGGGGCTTATTCGATATTTAATTGCTAATGCGAAATGTACCAATCACTTTGCAATTTTTCGTTTCAGCAACGTGAAAATTTAGTCTAAATTTTTTACATTGCGGAGGGGGTGAGATCCGCCAACCGGCGGAGAACTCACGATGCCCTACTATTCATCTCACACAAGGCGGAAGCGGGAGGATTCGAACCTCCGATACCCTTGCGGGTATAACGGTTTTCGAGACCGTCTCTTTAAACCACTCAGACACGCTTCCGCTTTGCGCAAGATAATTTAACTATCGTCTCTCTCAGGCACCCCTACTAGCCTTAAACCAATTTATTGTAGCATACGAGGGCAACCAAGCAAAAGGCATGCGCACCATACAACTAATGTCCAACGGGATACGGGACAAAAAGTTTAAAGTTTAAAGCCCAAAGTTTAAACAAAATACCCGAAGCAGAAACAATACACAAAATACAAAATTTAAAACACCGACATTATTGGCAGTGCTTTAAATTATCTTGGAATCTTGTTTATACGAAAAAGTTACTTTATCTCTAGACTTCTTGTAAGGACAACTCCGCTATCGTCCGTAACTTTGATGGTATATTTGCCAGGCTGTTGAGGCAGATTAAAGCAACAATTGCCGTCATTGCCTGGTTTCAAAGAAAATTGTTCCGAGAAATCAGCAGCTTGATCATTTTGGTCATACATTTTAGCCTCGACATTCATTGATTTTGCTACATTACTAAAGTCAAACATAACTTGGTCTTCGACGGAAAACACATCTTTATATTCTGGTCTATAATTAGCGCTCGGTTTCCAACCAGGTGTGCCTATACCTTCTGGGGCTACTGCGATATTTAAAGCGCCAATAGGGCCTGATGATTTGTTCTCTTGGGCATTATTTTGCGGTTGAGAAGAGGATTCTAATATATTTCTTAGAATGTATAATCCACCCGCCACGACCACCACTACTAACGCAATTATAGAGAAAATTTTTATCTTTTTACTCATATAATAAGCATTAAATTGATATATTCTATTATACACCCT
Source organism: Candidatus Paceibacterota bacterium (assembly GCA_035404205.1). NCBI lineage: Bacteria > Bacillati > Minisyncoccota > Minisyncoccota bacterium. Next base: position 121,234 of record DAONGQ010000001.1, read on the forward strand.
TTTTCGCATTAAAATGTCAATGGCCCCAAAAACAACGAGGCAAGAGCCTCGTAAAAACTGAAACAATGGTTAATGTCTAAATGGGATATAAAGTTTAAACTTTAAATTTTAAACTTTAAACTTTTAATGCATGTGCCCCCAGAAGGAATCGAACCCTCATCTTATCCTTAGGACGGATCTACTCTA
>DAONGQ010000002.1:0-4770 GCA_035404205.1 Candidatus Paceibacterota bacterium
TTAGAAATTGGAAATTGGACATTAGAAATTAGTATATATCCCGTCCCCATAGCTCTCCGCCGGCTGGCGGAGGATAGAGCAACAGCCTTCTAAGCTGTTTTCACGATATTTTTGTCCCCATAGCTCTCCGCCGGCTGGCGGAGGATAGAGCAACAGCCTTCTAAGCTGTTTTCACGATATTTTTGTCCCCATAGCTCAACGGATAGAGCAACAGCCTTCTAAGCTGTGGATGAGGGTTCGATTCCTTCTGGGGACACAACGTACAAAACGTTAATTCGCTTTGCGAATTGTACGTTTTTACGTTGTAGGAACGCCACGAAAGTCGCGTTACCACGACCACGTGGTTTACGTGATAAAATTGCAAATTGATGTCTAAACGGGGGTACGGAACAAATCTTTTTGACTGCTGTTTAGACACTAGACCTTAGACCTTAGACTTTTAGTACGTTTTTCCGGGGTGTGGTGCAATGGTTAACATGCGTGCTTTGGGAGCACGAGACTCCGGGTTCGAGTCCCGGCACCCCGACCAATATGGGCCTATAGTCTAGTGGCATGACGTGGCATTCGCATTGCCAAGGCGGGAGTTCGATTCTCCCTAGGTCCACATCAATTAAAATATTATGGCTACCCCTAAGGGTAGCTTTTGTGATATCATAGAATTGGCTATGGAAGATAATACCAAATTAATCCTTAGGGAAACCACTGTTGCAGATGATTATAATGCGGCTATTAGCGGCGATTTTTTTACACCCCTAAGTCAGACTTGGTCATACGGCTTATGGCAAAGGATTTCACACCGCAACCTGAAAAATTTTATTATTCAGGATGACTCCGAAATTTTAGGCGGGTTTCAATTGTTGCAATACCCCCTCCCCTTTAAGCTGAGCTACTTATACATACCCCATGGGCCAGTCTTAAAAAAAGAGCTGTCTCAAGCACAAGAAAATAATCTTTTAGGCCTATTACAAAAACTCACTCGAGAGAGTCATGCTATTTTTCTTAGGATTGATTGCTGGCCCAAAAAATTAAAAACATTACCCAATAAAATTTGGCGAGAAGCTCCTGACTATACCTATCATGGAGCCTTCTTTCAACCACGTTTTGAATGGATGCTTGATTTGCGCCAAAAAAAAGAAACGCTTTTGGCTAAAATGCACCCTCACTGCCGTTATAATATAAAACTTGCCGAGAAAAAAGGCGTGCAAATTAAAAAAATCGTCGGCACCGACTTAGTCAATTATTTCCCCATTTTTTACGCTTTAATGGTAGAAACTTCAAGGCGAGACGGTTTCGGTCTCCATCCCAAAGATTATTATAAGAGCCTTTTTGAGACGGGCCAAAATAATATAGAGCTTTTCTTTGCCCAATATGACGAGCAATATTTAGCCGTTGATTTGATTTATTATGAAGGTAATGTGGCCAATTGGGTATTCGGTGGGTCAAGCAATAGCTATAGAAATCTAAAGTCCACATTTCTTTTACAATGGCAATCTATTCTGAGCGCGCAAGAAAAGGGTTATAAATATTATACTTTCGGCGGAGCCTTTAATCCTGAATATCCGACCCTTTATACCAGCTATAAAGGCATTACAGATTATAAGAGAAATTATGGCGGTCTTTATCTAAACTACAATGCTGCTTATATTTTTTCTCCGAGACCAGTATTAAATTATTTCTATAATCTTAGGCGTCTATTAAAAAATCATTTTTAATAAAATTATGTCTATCTTAAAAAAAATAAAAAAATTAATTGCTACCCCCTACCATTATTTTATTCCAGTGATAGGAAGTCTGGTATACGGCAAGCCCTCCAATAAAATGATTATTATTGGCATTACCGGTACCAAGGGTAAAACCTCAGCCGCTAATTATATTTGGTCTGTGTTAACAGCAGCCGGGCATAAAACTGGATTAATTGGCACGGCTAATATTCGCATAGGAGAAGAAGAATCTATGAATCCGTACCATATGACTATGCCAGGGAGAACCATTATTCAGAGCTTGCTCAAGAAGATGCTAGACAATGGTTGCGAGTATGCTGTTGTAGAAACCACTTCGGAAGGAATAAAACAATGGCGGCATAAGGCTATCAATTACGATACGGCTATCTTTACTAATCTCTCCCCGGAACATTTAGATGCTCATGGAAGCTATGAGAATTATAAAAAAGCTAAAGGACAATTATTTGAAATGTTGGCAAGGCTTCCCCGAAAAACTCTAAAGGGCAAAAAAATACCTAAAACTATTATTGCCAATATAGACGATAAAGAAGCTGACTATTATTTGCATTTTAAGGCAGACCAAAAAATTACTTTTGGCATCAATACCAAAGCAGATATTCAGGCCAAACAAATAAAGTTAGCCCCATTCTCCAGTGAATTTATGGTAGACGGTTTAAATTACAAATTAAACCTTCCCGGAGATTTTAATATTTACAACGCGCTCGCAGCCATGGCTGTCGCCAAAAATTTTTCTTTACCCCAATCGGCTACTATAAAAGGTTTAGCAGACTTACGCACTATTCCTGGTCGTATGGAAAAAATTGACGCTGGTCAAAATTTCATAGCCTTAGTGGACTATGCCCATGAAGAAAAAAGCATGATCGCCGCGCTCACTGCAGTTAAAGGGATGACGGATGGTAAAGTAATTGTCCTCTTAGGGGCTGAAGGCGGGGGGCGAGACAAGGCAAAAAGACCTGCCATGGGTAAAGTAGCAGGAGAATTAGCTGACTATGTTGTCATCAGCAATGTTGACCCTTATGAAGATGACCCCAAGCTCATAATTGAGGATATCGCTGTTGCGACTGAAGCATCAGGCAAAAAAGAAGGAATAGATTTATTTAGGATAGAAGATAGACGCGCTGGCATTGCCAAAGCACTGGGCCTAGCAAATAAAGATGACGTAGTTTTAATTACAGGCAAGGGAGCCGAACAATTTATAACCATAAGCGGAACGCGCTCGCCTTGGGATGATAGGCAAGTAGTTACAGAAGAAATAAAAAAATTATTACGCTAAAAACAAAAACCACCTTCACCAGGTGGTTTTTTAATGTGTTATCTTTTTGCCTAGTTATAGATACCCTCGACGCGCAAATAGAAGAATCGGAAATACGTGTATGGCAAATATAATCGTACTCCTTTCCTTAATTTACATTGTTTTTATATTCATCTTGTCGGTGGGCCTAGATTGAAGTGATAAAATAATGGGAAAAATAATCATAACGTTTTTACTTTTTACTAAATGGCTGTATTAACAAAAAATAAAATTAGTTGCCGTCTGAATAAAAATAGATGTAGCGCACAATAATTTTACAATAATTAGCTGCGGACTATTTTGAAAATTGGCGCCCTCTTATGTAAATTCTCTACCCCGCCCCCTCCTTCTGACATTAAAACAATTTCGATAGCTTTTAGGCATGCTCTTAGCTTCTTATCTTAGACCGTATTTATCCGTTTTTCTGGCGGACTTTCAGCAAATTAAAAAAATAGCATACCTGTTAATAAGGTCGGTATTATAAACAGGTTCCGTCAATACATAAAATTACCTATAAAGAGATTGGACTACTACCGGCTTATTAGATAACTACAAAATTCCCCATCTTGCCTATCAACTCAAAACCATCTCCGGTTCGCAACAACAGGTGCATTATTAAATACAATGTTTTATATTATGTCAATAAGTATAAGTCTAACTGGCAATTATGCTTAGACTGGCTATAGGCAAAAGAGAATGTCGCAAAATAATGTGAAACATGTTTCACACTGTGTAACATGTTTCACACTCCCTTAATGTTTCACGTGAAACATTAAGTATGCTAAAAACACCAAAAAAGTGTTTCACGTGAAACAATTCACACCGTGTAACATGTTTCACACCTAAAAAGTGTTTCACGTGAAACATTACAATGTTTATTTAGTAATAATTGTTTCACGTGAAACATTAATATAATTAAAATAGGTTAATAAGCAAAGTATGTCTTTATAAAATACTAAAAAACTAAAAAGTTATCCACAGCGTTTATAACCTGTGTATAATTATGTATATAATGGTTTAAATTTTTTGTTGTTGACTTTTCTGTGCTAATAATTCAAAATAAAAAATAAGAATCAAGTTAATTTTATTTCCAAATAAAATATGGCCAGAAATAAAACATCTATTGGATGCGCTTTGGAAACGCAGGCCTGCCTTTACTTGACAAAAAATGGTTATGATATTATAGATAGGAATTTTAGAATGCCTTTTGGAGAGATAGATATAATCGCCAAAGACAGACAAGCTCAGGAATTGGTTTTTGTTGAGGTAAAGGGCATGACTATTAATTCCGATTTAGATAAGAACAACAGGGCAAAACCGGAAGACCATTTCACTGCAACCAAAATACAAAGATTAAAGAAAATCATAATGGCATATCTGAATAATAAAAATCACGCAGGAATAAGGTATTATGACACTCCTTGGAGAGTTGATCTGATAGCTATTGAATCAAGCCCTGCCGGGACCATTTTAAATCTTAATCATTATAAAAATCTTTACATTCCCTTCGGCTAGATAATTGACATTTGGGAAGGATTTGGTATAATGTTTTCGTAAGTTAAAACCGTTACGGAGAGTTTTTATTTCCATCACGGGTCGCCTAAAGCGACTCGTTTTGTTTAAAGGACTCTCATAAAAATATAAATTTTAATAAATGCTCTCATTCCTAACCGATTATTAAAAAAACAATTATGGAATTAAAAGATATATACTCTTATTTTTTAACTTAACTATTAA
>DAONGQ010000002.1:4870-13857 GCA_035404205.1 Candidatus Paceibacterota bacterium
TTATGGATTTAAAAAATATAAACGTGGCAATTGATCAAATTGCCGCTGAAAAAAATTTAGATAAGGAAGTCGTCATTCAAGCAGTCAAAGACTCTCTGGCCTCTGCCTATAAAAAAGAATATCGTCAGAAAGGAGAGACAATCCGTTGCGAATTTGATACGGTCTCAGGTGAAATGCAATTTTGGCAAATTAAAAATGTGGTAGAACCGTCAATGCTCAAGAGCGCAGAAGAAATTGCCAAAGAGGAAAGCGGAGAGGTGATTGCAGACGCTGATGATTTGAAAATTAGATTTAATCCTGATCGCCATATTCTCTTAGAGGAAGCCAAACAATATGAACCGAATGTAAAAGTAGGAGAAACCATTGCCTTTAGCCTGCCACCAGCAGAAGAAGGATTCAGCAGAATCGCCGCCCAAACAGCCAAACAAGTTATTCTGCAAAAATTGCATGAGGCCGAAAAAGAATCAGTGCTCAGTAACTTTAAAGGATTAGAAGAAACACTCATTAGCGGCGTTATTCAAAGAATAGAGGGAAGTAATATTTATATCGATTTGGGCAAGGCAACTGGTATTTTGTTTGCCAAAGAGGCTATTCCTCATGAAAAATTAAGAGTAGGGCAACGCAAAAAATTTATGATCATGGCTATAGAGGATAGAATACAAGGGCCATCGGTTCTTTTAACTAGATTGGGCAATAAATTTATCAGCCTGCTCTTTGAAAGCGAGGTTCCCGAAATAAAAGAAAATCTAGTCACTATCAAATCCCTAGCGCGCGAACCCGGCGAAAGAACTAAGCTAGCAGTAACGGCCAATGAAGGGGGCATTGACCCCATTGGGGCTTGCGTAGGCCAAAAGGGGACGAGAATAGCTACTATAATAGAAGAACTGGGCGGAGAAAAGATTGATATTATCGAATACTCTGAAGAACCCGGAAAATATGTGGCCCAAGCTTTAAGCCCTGCCGAAGTAAAGGAATTTGAAATTTTGCCAAACGAAAGAGAAGTAAGGGTTTATGTGCCCCAAGATCAAATTTCTTTGGCTATTGGACGCGGAGGCCAAAACGTTCGCTTAGCAGCTAAATTAACCGGCTGGAGAATTGATGTTAGGTCTCTCGCCACTCCCGACCAAACTATTACTGGCGGTCAGTCAGAAGAATCCTCAGACATGGATAGCGAGGAAGACACAGAAGCTGCCGATAAAGAAGGTGAGGTCGTCTCTGAAGCTGATATACAGGAATAATGTTAAATTGGTTAGGGTTATTTGCTAATAAATCAAAACAACAAATTATACTATGAACTTTAACATAAAAGAATTAGCTAAATCGCAGATAGAAGTTAGTTTTGTTTTAACTCCGGAAGACCTAAAGCCATACTTGGAACAAGCCCTTAAAGATATAGCCAAGGATTCCTCTATAGCAGGCTATCGACCAGGTAAGGCTCCTGCAAGTTTAATTAAAGATAAGGTTGATCCGGTAACTCTTTTAGAAGAGGGCGCCGAAAAGGCTATTAGAGATATTTGGCCCAAGACGGCTGAAGAGCAACAGATTGACGGGGTCGGCTCTCCTAAGGTGGAGATTACTAAAATCGCTCCTGACAACAATCTAGAATTTAAAGTAACTGTAGACATTATGCCGAAAATAACGCTTCCCGATTTAAAAGAAATCGTGGCGCCTTTAGGCAAAGAGAAAACTATTAGCAAAGTAGAAAAAATAGAAATAGAAGACAGCTTACAATGGCTCTCCGATTCTCGAGCGATTACTACTAAGGTTGAGCGTGGAGCTGAAAATGGCGACCTTGTAAATATTAGCTTCAAAACTTTCAATGAGGGCAAAGAATTGGAAGACAGTCAATCAGATAATTACCCTTTGATTTTAGGAAAAGGTCATTTTCTTGATGGATTTGAAAAGGCCATTATAGGCTTGAAGGCAGGCGAGGAAAAAAGTTTTTCTGTCATAGCTCCCGCTGATTATTGGGAAGAAAATCTTAGAGGTAAAACTTTAGATTTCCAAGTAAAAGTAAATGAAGTTATGGAAAGAAAATTGCCGGAGCTTAATGATGAGTTTGCCAAAACTCTGGGGCAATTTGAAAGCTTAGAAGATTTAAAGAAAAGCATTGAGGAGGGCATAAAGGGAGAGAAGGACAGGGCCGAGAGCGAAAGAATTAGAAATTTAATCCTAAAGAACATTGCCGATAAAGTAACCATTGATTTGCCAGATTCTTTGGTAAACGGAGAGCTGCAAGCAATGTTGCACGATTTAAAACACCAATGCGAAGACCATGGTCTTTCTTTTGAAGATTATTTAAAGCAGGTGAAAAAAACAGAAGAAGAAATAACTAAGGATTTGAAAGAAAATGCCAGTATTAAGGCTAAGGCTGATTTAATTCTGAGGGCTATAGCCAAAGAACAAAAAATTACTGCCAATGAAGATGAAGTTAGCGTGGCCGTCACCGAGGTCTTGCGGTCTATGGGGGAAGAAACCAGCGAGTTAAACAGCGATGATATCAAACTGTATGCCAAGGAGGTGGTAATTAGAAGAAAAACTTGGGAATATTTAGAAAGTTTTTTACCACAAGAGGGTGTTAAAGTGACAGAGGCCGAAACTACTCAAAGCCAAAAAGATGCTGTATAATATAGGCATATGAAACAAACTAATCCTCAAATGGAATATTTGGTTCCCACTGTCATAGAAAAATCGGCTTATGGAGAGCGAGCTTATGACATCTACTCTCGACTCTTAGAAGATAGAATAGTGTTTTTGGGCGGCGCTATAAACGATGCAGTAGCCAATACCGTAATAGCGCAAATGCTTTTCTTGGACCATAAGGACCCTAATAAAGAAATGGTAATGTATATTAATAGCCCCGGCGGGGAAGTAAATGCCGCTTTGGCTATTTATGACACTATGCAATTTGTAAAATCCCCAGTCAGCACTATTTGCGTTGGGTTAGCTGCTTCGGCAGCAGCGGTAATTTTGAGTGCTGGAGCCAAAGGAAAAAGATTCGCTTTGCCTAACAGCGAAATTATGATTCACCAGGTAGCCATGGAAGGGGTCGGCGGCCAAGCCTCAGAGATAGAGATTACTGCGAAAGAAATTATCAAAATAAAGGCGCGTTTAAATGACGTCCTCTCTAAACATACAGGACAAAATATAAAAAAGATAGAAAAGGACACTGATAGAGATTATTTTATGTCAGCTGATGAGGCCAAACAATACGGTTTAATAGATCAAATTATAAAAACCAAAAAGTGGTCTTAAAGGCCACTTTTTCTTTTATTATTTAAACTTATAATATGAGTATAGAAAATCCCACGAGCTACGGAACCGATGAGAAGGAAGAAAAAGGTAGTACCATTGTCGCCAAAAGCGGTTTTAAACCGAAGCCCGAAGATCATTCTCATGATGGTGTAGACGATAAATATTTAGGAGAATATGAAAAAACGGCTTTCAAGGAGATGAAAAAGGATATGTACCAAAGAATGACTGAGGCTACTTCCGCAGATGAAATAGAAAAATTAAATAACAGTTTAATAAAAACCCAAGAGGCTGTGGCTGAAGATGTTCGTCACGCGAAGAAACTCTCATGGAAGGAAAGAAAACAATATAATATCTATAAAACCAAGGATGCGGAAAAAGCAGCGTTTATAAAAAATGGCGTACCCAATACAGTAATAGAAGAGGCTGCTCAAGAAAATTTGGATAAAGCTACTGCAGAGCTGGATAAAGTTGGGTCTAGAATTGCAGATTTACAGACTGAGAAAAATAAACAAGCTTTAAATCAAGATTCTGATGGCATTGGTAAAAGTGCTGAACAATTAAAACCATTAGAGCAGCAACAGGCTGACCTGGAGAAAAGCCAATGGAAAGCGGATTGGGGAATTGACGAAAAAAATAAAATAAAGGAAGACATTGCCAACACGGAAAAATCTAGAACCTTAGCTGATGCTGAATTTTTAAAGCAGGGTGCCGAATATGATAAAGAAACAGGGGAGAGATTGGAGTTTACTAATGAGCAAATTGAAGCGGCTAGATTAGAAATGAGTAGAAATTTAGAAGAGCAAATGAAGGCGAAAAAATCGGGATCATTATCACCCGAAGAAATTGCCAAGATAGGAAAAGAAAGGAAACTTTTAGAAGCTGAATTGATTAAACATGGCGCCAAATATGAAATTGGAGAAAATGGAGAAAAGCAATTAATTCTTACTCAAGATCAAATTAGCCAGGCGAATAATGAAATGAAAAAAGCTTTAGAAGGAATTGCTAAAGAAAGCCCTGATAAAAAAGTTGAAGGGAACCAATCAAAAGTAGAAACAGCTAAAAACAAGGTCGAGGATATTACAAATACTGCATCTAAAAAAGAAACTAAAGGGGAAGAATCTGATAATAAAGCAGTTGAATCTAAAGCTGGAAAAGCCACTAAATGGGAACTACCGGGATGGGTAAAAACGCTTGCAAATGGAATTGCAGGAGTATTTCTTATACTTTTCGCTTCTCTCTTTGGTTTTATGGAAAAACAACTGGGAAAGAAAAAAGGGAAATAGAATCAAAAAACCTTCTCTAACGGAAGGTTTTTTGATTTATAACTAGGAGCGGCGGATGGGACTCGGACCCACGACCTCCTCCTTGGCAAGGAGGCGTTCTACCACTGAACTACCACCGCTAATAGCTTTTTTAATATACACTAAAAGGCTTAAAAGGACAAGTCCTTTAAATACAAATGTTTAAGTGGCTATGCCTTTGCGAGAGAAAATATTTTCTAAAATAAAAATATAATTTCTGCCTCTAAGGGTTATCAAGCCTTAGAATTACAACACAGTTATAGTTACCGTCAACTTGACTTGAGCCTAAAATGCTTTAATATTTTAGAGTAAGGTTATTAATCTTGAACCGCGCAATTATGAATGACGATATACTTAAAGGGTTAAAGCACAAATTAATAGAGGAGAAAGAGACCTTAGAATCAGACCTAGCTAAATTTGCCGAGAGAAATAAAAAGGCAGGCGATTTTGAAACTAAATTCCCCAACTATGGAAGGAGCGAAGAGGATAATGAATCTGAAATTATTACCTACACTACTTTGAAAAATATAGAAGAGGCTATTGAAACGAGGCTGCAAGAAATTAAAGAAGCCCTATTAAGAATATCCAAAAAGACCTATGGGGTCTGCCTTCAATGCAAAAAAGAAATAGAAATAGAAAAACTCAATACCAATCCAACTACTTTAGTTTGCCGAGAATGCCAATTAAAAAATAAAAAATGAATGCAATCATCAACTCAGCTGCTTTGACGGGTCTGGAGGCTCAAGAAGTAAGGGTTGAGGTTGATGTTAATAATGGGTTGCATAATTTTTCTATTATCGGACTGCCTGATGCTGCTATCAAAGAGGCAAAAGATAGGATAGCGACAGCCATCAAAAATTCTGGGGCTAAGTCGCCGATGAATTGCAACCAAAGAATTGTTATTAATTTGGCCCCAGCTGATCTGAAAAAAGAAGGTTCGGGATACGATGTGGCCATGGCAATCGGCTATTTGTTAAGTTCAAAACAGATAGCTTTTTTTAGTTCTGCCAAAATATTGTTTCTTGGAGAACTGGCTCTAGACGGCAAACTAAGGTCGGTAAAGGGAGTTATCACTTACGCTCTCTTGGCCGAGCGGTTACACTACGATTATATTGTTGTTCCTAAAGATAGCGGCAATGAAGCTGCCACTGTTTGCGAGGCGACCAAAGTAATAGCCCCAGAGAATCTAAAGGAATTAATTAACTGGCTAGAAGGAAATTCTGAAATAAAACCGCTGGCGCCAATAGAACCAGCGTCATTACTAAATAATAAAATTGTTTACAGCCCTGATTTTGCCGATATTAAAGGACAGAATAAAGCCAAAAGGGGACTAGAAATAGCGGCGGCGGGAGGACATAATTTGCTTCTCATCGGCCCCCCAGGGACAGGAAAAACTTTATTGGCTAAGGCGTTTAGAAGTATCCTTCCCCCCTTGAGTGTCTCCGAAGCTTTAGAAATAACCAATATTTACAGCGTAGCCGGACTTCTGCCTAAAGACATACCGCTTATCGTAGAAAGACCTTTCCGCTCACCGCACCATACGAGCTCGGATATTGCCATGGTGGGAGGAGGAGCCAATGCCCTACCAGGAGAAATAAGTTTGAGCCATAGGGGAGTGCTCTTTTTAGACGAATTGCCAGAATTTAATCGTAATGTATTAGAAACATTAAGACAGCCATTAGAGGAGGGGCACATTACCATTAGCAGGGCCGCTAGGCGTTTGGACTATCCCAGCAACTTTATTCTCATTGCCTCTATGAATCCTTGCCCTTGCGGTTGGTATAAAGACCCGCAACATGAATGCCGCTGTTCTATGAACGATATTTTAAGATATCGCAAGAAAATTTCTGGTCCGCTACTGGACAGAATCGATATGCGCATAGAGGCTCCTCGTTTAGATTATGCCAAAATAAATAATGACAACACTGTAGTAGAGGAGTCTTCCTCGGCCATCAGACAGAGAGTAATCCAGGCAAGACAAAAACAAAATGAACGGTTCAAAAATACCAAAATTCGTACTAATAGTGAAATGGATAGTAAAGATATAAAAAATTATTGTTGCCTAGATGCGGAAACGCAAAAATTTATGGAACGCATTGTTGACCAGTACGGACTTTCGGGAAGAAGCTATCACCGTCTCTTAAAATTAAGCCGAACCATAGCCGACTTAGAAGAGAGCAAGGATATAAAACTGCCTCATTTAGCCGAGGCAGTTCAATTTAGAGATAGTGAACTGTTAAATAATTAGCTTTATTTAGCAAACGGATTAGTCATACCCCTAACTTCAAAATGAAGATGGCAGCCAGTGGGACCAGTAACATTGCCGGTATTGCCAATAGCTCCGATGACTTGCCCTTGCGTAACTGATTGACCATCTTTAACGCTTACCACGCTTAAATGGGCGTAAAGAGTAAGGGCTCCATTAGGGTGCTGGATTTTGATGTAATTACCATAACCGCTATTCCAAGCGTTATTGCCAATAGCTAAGGTAACTATGCCGTCAGCAGCAGCATAAACCGGAGTGCCGCAACGATTGGCAAAGTCGACTGCATTGTAAGGATGGAGTTCACCCCAATTCCAGCCTGTGGTAGGGGGGATAAAATAACTATTTTTAGAGCTGACTATATCAGTGTTTTTAATTTCAGAACCCTGGCTGGAGGATAAAACTGCAGTAACCGAAACTAATTTTCCGTCAGGAATAATTAAAGTATCTCCCTTGATTAAAGTGTCTCCCGACAAACCATTGAAATCTTTAATTTTGTTAGCATCTACTTTATAAGTTGAGGCAATCTTCCCAAGAGTATCACCACTTTTGACTTGATACTGAATGCCCGAGACGGGCAGGATAATCAATTCTTGTCCGGGTTTAATAAGATTGCCGTTTTTAAGATTATTGGCCCAAACGAGAGTGTTGAGGCTAATACCAAATTCTGAGGCAATTTTCCCTGGGGTATCGCCATCTTTTACTACGTAGGTCATTACTTCGCGACGATTCAGTTGAGAACCATTGTTACCGGTTAGAGAAGCATTATTATCCAAGAACCCCCCATCATAAACAATAAAATTGCTATTCGCAGGACTAGCGCTATTGGCTGCCATTTCCGCCAGTTCGCTGTCAGAGGCCATGGCCGATTGAGAAAAATAGTAGAGGGCAGAATGGCTAATATCTTCTATATATTGAGGATAGGCTTTAGTAGCATTACGGCTAGTGTTTGCCTCTGTGTCATTAAACTGGTATGATTTGGTAATCACCGATTTATAAATAATTTCTCCAGGAATTAGCAAGACCATCAAAAAAAGAACTAAAACTAATTGTTCTTTTAAGCGGCGGTCACCTTTGGCAATAAGCCCCCCAAAAAGGCTTTTTACGAAAGCGTTACCTTGCTTTATAATAAGGGAGGCTCTAACAGAAATATTTTTAAGAATCTCTTTCATTGATTTGATTGGCTCTAGACAAAACACGCTAGGGGAACCGAGCCATTAAAAAAAGCCTTTAAAGGCTAGTAACTTAATTTTATCACGCTAATGTTTAAAAATGCAAGCCAAGGCCAAAATGTTAGGCCCAATAAATTAATGGGGCAGAACTTTCTTACTAATACAGCCCTTTTGGAAAGAATGACCTCAACCTTAGCTATTAAGGAGGGGGATAAAATAATTGAAGTAGGTCCGGGCACGGGTAATTTGACAGATTATCTAATAAACAGCATGGCTGGAGAAATCTTGGCTATAGAAAAAGATAAAGGTCTGGCCATTGGTTTAATAAACAAATATAGGAGTATTCCCAAACTGACTATTCTACCTCAAGATATTCTCTTTTGGTTAAAGCAACCGCAAAATAGGCAAAAATTGCCCCGTTATAAGGTAATAGGCAATATCCCTTATTATCTAACCGGCCAGCTTATGCGACTACTTTTAAACGGCGAGTTTCAGCCAATTTCAATTGTTCTCACTATCCAAAAGGAGGTAGCCCAAAGGATTGTGGCGCAACCACCCCAAATGACAGCACTTTCAGCTATCGTGCAAACCCTTAGCGAGCCTAAAATAGTTTTTACCATAGGCAGAGGCAACTTTAAGCCTATTCCCAATGTGGATTCGGCTGTCATTTCCATAAAGCCCAAACCTATTTACGATTCGAACCAAACTCAATCAATCATAAAAACCATAAAAGCCGGTTTTCTCCATCCCCGCAGACTGCTCTTGAGCAATTTGGCTGAAGGATTAGAGATAGAAAAAAGTAAAATTACTAGCATTTTCGCTAGTTTAAACTGGGATACTCAATTAAGGGCTCAAAATCTAACTGTAGCCGACTGGAAAAAAATTTCAGTGTCTTTAAATGGTTAATTTTTTCTTTCTATTTGTTCCATTTTGGTCTATAATATAGCCATAAAGAGAAAATATATATGAAACGATTTTCTAAATTTTTTTGTGTTG